>DKLU01000412.1 GCA_002455915.1 Chryseobacterium sp. UBA6632 | reverse complement strand
AGCTGGATGCTGGAAGTTTTACTACAACCTACTTTTTATCATTAAATTTTTTTTAAGATCCGCCCACCTTAATATATATTTATAGCATTATATAAAAAAACAAAACTAATCAACGGTTATTAATAAAACTTCCATCACCTATCCTCCAGCTTCCAGCCTACAATCTATAACTTCACCGCATTAATCATCTCTCTTTTTCCGGGAGGTCCCTGTTTCTTTTCTACTTTAAAATCAAGCTCCTGAAGAATTCTTCTTACACTTCCTTTAGAAGAGTAGGTTGTTAATAATCCATTAACTGCCATTTTGTCGGAAACTAGCTCAAATAAAGGCTTTTCCCAAAGATCGGGCTGTACTCTCGCTCCGAAGCAATCAAAATAAACAAGGTTAATTTTAGGTAAATCTATCGTATTCAGGTCGAAAAAGTCACATTTTATCTTTTTAAGATTAAAATTACTAACAATTTCTACTGACTTTTCCCACTCTGCCAGATGAATTTTTTGATAAATATTTTTAAATTCCGGGTTATCAAAAAGTTCAAAATATGCCAAATCGTTCATTTCCGATTCATTTATCGGATATTTTTCGAGCGTAAAATAGTTGATGACATGATTTTTGTCAGTTTCTAAATGTTCATTAATTGTCACCAAAACGTTTAAACCTGTTCCAAAACCAAGCTCTAAAATGTTGATTTCGTAATCATTTATTAAATTTAGTCCATTTTTGATAAACACATGTTCTGCTTCCTGAAGGGCACCATGATGCGAATGATAGTTTTCATTTAAATTATTGATAAACAATGTTTTACTTCCGTCGTTTGTGGTTTTAATTTCTCTTTTCAAGCTATTTTTTTACAAATTTACTTCAAAATTTTTATATTTAGAAAATTATGTTAAATTTGTAGAACATCATAAAAAATTTTAGAAATGATAATTCAAAAAACTGAAAACTCCAGAATTTCTACATTCGACCCAAACAATTTTTCATTCGGAAATACTTTTATTGATCATATGATCATTTGTGAGTACGAAGATGGAAAGTGGGGTGATGTGAAATTAGTTCCTTACGGTCCTATTCCTTTTACACCTGCCATGATGGGAGTAAATTACGGACAAGCTTGTTTTGAAGGTATGAAAGCCTATAAAGACAAAGACGGGCAGGTTTTCCTTTTCAGGCCTGAAAAGAATTTTGAACGTATCAATAAGTCTGCAAAACGTCTTGCAATGCCTGAGGTAACGGAAGAAATGTTTTTGGAAGGATTAAAAGCATTGGTAGACATCGATAGAGACTGGATTCCTCAAGGAGAAGGAATGTCTTTATACATCAGACCTTTGATCTTCGCTACAGAAGAAGCTTTGAAAGCTAGAGTTTCTAATAAATATATGTTTGCTATCGTAGCAACACCTGCAAAAATGTATTATACAGAGCCTGTTTCTGTAAAAATTTCTGATCATTATTCAAGAGCAGCAAGCGGTGGTGTAGGTTCTGCAAAAGCTGCAGGTAACTATGCGGCATCTTTCTACCCAACTCAGTTGGCGATTGAAGAAGGATATGAGCAAATTATCTGGACAGATGATGCTACTCACGAATATTTCGAGGAAAGTGGAACAATGAACGTATTTGTAAGAATCAACGATACGATTTTCACGCCTCCAACTTCTGAGAAAATTCTTGACGGTGTTACAAGAGACAGCTTTATTCAATTGGCTAAGAAAAGAGGAATTGAAGTAAAAGTCGAGCCAATAAAAGTAGCCGATGTAGTTGAAGCGCAGAAAAACGGAACTTTAAAAGAAGTTTGGGGAGTTGGAACTGCGGTGGTAACAACAGTATTCCAAGCTTTGGGTCACAATGGTGAAAAATTAGAATTGCCTAAACTTTCTGACGAAGAAAGTTATGCGGTAATCCTTAAAAATGATTTGGTTGATCTTCAAACCAACCTTTCTGAAGATTCATTCGGATGGAGAGTTTTGGTAGACCACGTTTTGGAAACAGTTTAATTTTAAACTTAAAAATACTATAGAAAGTCGGAAATTTTTTCCGGCTTTTTTGTTTTTAAATGATTCATTTTTATCATTCAGAACCAAACGAAGTAGAATGAAAAATCTACATCAGAGTTATTTGAGATTCTTCCTTTGCCAGAATGACAAACTATATTAAGATTTTTAAATATGAGAACTTTACCCATCAAGTTTTGTAATTAATTCCCGAAATGCGTATTTTCGCAAAAGTTTATGAAAAAATTACTCTTCATATCGGTATTGGGATTGCTGAGCTGCAATAGAAATACTCAACAAGCACACCCTCCGGTGGGTGGTGTTTTAAGCCAAAATGATCTGGATGTTTCGAAACAGCGAATGAGAAATCTGAACGATGTTGAGAGAATCCATATGCAACACTGGATAGACGGGCAGTCTGTAAAATATTATCAGATGCCTCTGAATTATTGGGTGAGCACAGAAAATTTTAGCCAAAGAGAAAGAAGACAGGATAATACACTGATTTCTTATTCTTATGATCTTTATGATTTTGATCAGACAAAAATTTACGATCAGCCGATAGAGAGAAGAGATGCCAAATTCGGACATTTTGATGAAATAAAAGCTGTAGAAGATGCTTTGCGTTTTATACATGATGGTGAGGAAGTTACGCTTTTGGTTCCATCTTCTCTTGCCTACGGAACGTTTGGGGACGAGAAGAAAATAGATAACGACGTACCTTTAATCATAAAATTAAAAGCATTATAACTAATGAAATTGTTTAACAAGAATATAATTCTGGCGGCGGCAAGTGTTTCGCTGATGAGTTGTACACCAATTTATAAAAAAATGAACGTAGACAAAGAAACTTACGAAGGGCTTAAAGACGGACTTTATGCTAATATCCAAACGACAAAAGGTAACCTAATTGTTCAGTTTGAAGACGAAAAAGCACCGGTAACGGTAGCAAACTTTATCGGTCTTGCAGAAGGAAAAATCGATAACAAGGCGAAAGCTAAAGGAGTTCCTTATTATGACGGAACAATTTTCCACAGAGTAATTAAAGATTTCATGATCCAAGGGGGAGATCCTCAGGGAACAGGAATGGGAGATCCTGGATATAAATTTGAAGACGAAAGAAACGACCTTAAACATACAGGAAAAGGTATTCTTTCTATGGG
>DKLU01000191.1:3062-3589 GCA_002455915.1 Chryseobacterium sp. UBA6632 | reverse complement strand
ACCACAATACCAATGGCCAGCACCAATGCAAATAATGTTACAAGGTTTATGGTTAACCCAAACAGCTGCATGATAAAGAATGCTCCGATTAACGAAACAGGGACTGCAATAATAGGAATTAATGTAGAACGCCAGTCTCCCAAAAAGATGAAAACAACAATAGCAACCAATATAAAAGCGTCTCTTAGCGTATCGATTACCTGCTCAATAGAAGCATCTAAAAATTTAGAAACATCATAGCTGATTTTATAATCTACACCGGGAGGGAAGTTCTTTTTAAGTTCTTCCATTTTAGATTTAATGCCTTTGATTACGTCGCTGGCATTACTTCCATAATTTTGTTTTAATACAATTGAAGCAGACGGGTGACCATCCAAATTAGAATAAATATCAAAAAATTCGCTTCCTAACTCTACTTTACCAACGTCTTTCAGTTTTATATTTTCTCCTTCCGAATTGGCGCGCACAATAATATTTTCATATTCTTCAGGCTTATTATATTGCCCTTTATACGTCAGTACATACTC
>DKLU01000191.1:2097-2917 GCA_002455915.1 Chryseobacterium sp. UBA6632 | reverse complement strand
CTCCAACGTTTGGGCTGCAATTCCAGAACTTTGTCCGATTCTGCCGGGGCGCCCGATGATACTCTGCTCTCCAATCGCCTTCATCACCTCATCTACTGAAATATCATACGCCCGCATTCTTTCGGGATTCAGCCAAATACGCATCGCATATCTTCGGCTTCCTAAAATCTGCGATCTTGCGATCCCCGGAATACGGTTGATTTCCGGAATAACATTTACAGTAGAATAATTGTAAAGAAACTTTTCATCCATACTTTTATCCTTACTGTAAAGATTCACGTACATCAACATACTGGGCTGTACAGGATTTACAATAACTCCTTCTTTCTGAACCAGTTCTGGCAAAAGAGGCATTACCTGATCTATTCTTGTTTTAACTAAAACCGTGGCAATATTGGGATCTGTCCCGGGATCAAAAACAACATTTACAGTCGCTTCTCCGGCACTTGTAGCATCTGTAGACATGTATCTCATTCCCTGCACTCCATTCACGGCATTTTCGATGGTAATTAATGAAGATTTTACCAATACATCTGCACTGGATCCCGGATAGGCAATACTTACCGCTACCGTTGTAGGTGCAATTTGTGGAAACTGTTCTGTAGGCAGTAATTTAATCGCTAAACCTCCTACAAACAGAATAATAACAGAAATTACAATTGCAAAAACGGGTCGATGAATTATTTTCTTAAACATAATTGATGCAATTTTAATTATTCTGAATACAAATCTAAATTGGACATTACCTGCTCAGGCTTAAGATATTTATTCACAATTTTCTGATTGTTCTGAACCTTACGAAGTCCTTCCAGCAATATCC
>DKLU01000191.1:1317-1906 GCA_002455915.1 Chryseobacterium sp. UBA6632 | reverse complement strand
GTCTTCTTTATTTAATCCTGAAGCAACCACATAAATATGAGGTAACTCTGCAGCCACCTTTATTTCGCGAGCCTTCACCGTATTATTTTTATCTACCACATACACATATTTTTTCTCTAAAACTTCAAAAGTTGCTTTTTGAGGAATCAGCAAAGCATTGGAGTATGGCGATGTGATTACAATATTTCCTGTTTCACCAAATCTTAATAGACCTTTAGGATTCGGGAATGTAGCTCTGTAAGCGATGTTTCCGGTTTCATTATTAAAATCAGATTCAATGGTTTCTACGATACCATCCTGAGAGAATTCTTTACCATTAGCCATTCTCAGACGAACGTGCATCGGGTCATTTGTTTTTCTGTCACTCATCTGATTCAGATATTCTGCTTCTGGAACGTTAAAATACACCCACATTTTGCTGTTATCAGACAATTCAGTGATTAGTTCACCATCATCTACCAGACTTCCTTTTCTTACGTGCAATCTTCCGACAATTCCGGTAAAAGGAGCTCGAATTTCGGTAAATCCTAAGTGGGTATTGGTAGAGGCAAGTTCGGCTTTAGCCTTTTCGTATCTTGCTTTTGCCATC
>DKLU01000191.1:0-1196 GCA_002455915.1 Chryseobacterium sp. UBA6632 | reverse complement strand
CCATTTCCTGTGGAGCAACGATATCTTTGTCGGATAAACTTTTGGTATTCTGATATTCGATTTCGGCATATTTTGCTTCTGCTTTAGCACGATTTACATCAGATTCATACAAATTAGGCATGATTTTAAATAAAAGCTGACCTTTTTGAACAAACTGTCCTTCATCCACATAAATAGATTGAATATATCCTTTTTCCTGCGCACGAAGCTCGATATGATTGATGGAACGAATTTGCGCAACATAATCTTTATCGATTAAAGTATCTTTTATAAGCGGACTTGTAACATTGAATGATGCTTCTTCTGCTTTTTCTTTTTTCTCAGAATTACAGCTTACACACAACAAAATAAGGCACAAGCTTATATACATGAGACTTTTCTTGACCATGATAATAATTTTATAATATTTTAAAATTGAAAAATAGAGTTCTAAGCTTTCAAATTAGAATTAAAAACTTTAAGGGGTTTTTCGAAAAAAATAGAATAAAATCACAGTCGGATGACCCTGTACTGAATATACAGATCATCATATTGAAGCTTTAAGTGTTCGGAATGAGCAAGGGAAACGGCAATTTGCCTGTTGTGAAATGTTTTTACAAAACCAGAGATCAGACTCCAAAAATCTTCTCTCAAAAGCATGGCGAATTCCGGAGAATCTGAAGACTCTACCTTCTCGTCATTTTCATTGTCATTTTCATTTTCAGAAAGCGCCCGAATCTTATTGTAATGTGGCCTTGTAAGATTGTATAATTCGTAATCTGTCTGATTTTTGAGAAACACAAAAGAATGTTCAGTTTCCTGAACTTCCTTAATCAGAACATCTGTGGTAAAATCTATATCGGAAGGAGTATCTGTAGAAATATATTGTTGCATTTGACCGTAATACAAACCTAAAACGGTAAGTAACACAAATGACAAACTATACATGTATTGATAAAATCTTCCCAGCATATCCTGCCGACAAAGTTAAATAAACTCGTGGGGAAGAGCAAATCTTAGAATTAAAAATCTCTTAAAAAGAGATCATATTAAATAAAATTATTGTTGATGGTTAATCATTTAATCAAAATAGAATAAAAATCGGGTAATATTGTTTAAAAAAAATAACCTCTCACGAAGAGAGGTCACACTTAATGGGGAACAATAAGATAATAAATTGACATGTTTTTTTCAACTATCAGCAATAAAATTTTGCT
>DKLU01000192.1 GCA_002455915.1 Chryseobacterium sp. UBA6632 | reverse complement strand
TACTTTCCACTACGAAAAGCAGAAAAAGCGCTGTCAAAAAATATGTGATATACGTTCTCATTTTGAAGGGACAAATGTACATTTTGATTTATATACAATCATAATGGATTAACAAAATTTAACTCTTCTTTAAATTAGCTGAAATGAATTTTAATAATCCTTTCAATAAAACAGCCTCAAAAATATCAATATTTCAAAGCATACAACTTCATTACATTAAGTTAACAAAAGACATGTTAATAATGAATTTATCATATTTAATTTTAAAAATTAATTAACATTTACAATTATATCTCAAACTATAATGAAAAATTTACATGATTTATTAAATTAAATATTAATTTTGTTATCAACCAAAAAACTTAAAAACTAAAAACTAACCGATAATGAAATATTATAATAACTATGAAAAACAAATTATTCATGGCTGGCCTAGTTCTGTCGTCAGCTTTTTTCTACGCACAAGTGGGAATCAACACATCAACCCCCAATCCGTCTGCCATTTTAGACATTTCATCAACTAACAAAGGAATACTTGGGCCAAGGATAAGCCTTACATCTGCAACAATGCAGCTCAGCGGAAATCCAAATGCTACAGGGCTTTTAGTTTATAACACCGGGCCTGTGCTAAATCCCGGATATTATTTTTGGAATGGAACCGAATGGAGAGTATTCAACACTTCTTCGGGAAGCGGCGGAGGAGGAAATACAAATCTCGCTCATGTTGAAAGTATTGCCGTAATGGGACCTTTGGTAGCAACCACAGACAACGGAAGAGCCGGTTATGCACTACAAATTACAACTCCCGACGGAAAATTTTCTGTACGAACTTTCATTCCTGAAAGTTCTGCATTTTCACAGGTTAATCTACAAATCAGGAATAATAGCACAGGAAATGTAGAAATTATTTCCAACGGGCACTATCTTTGGGGCGGTGCAGGAGGTTACCAGCAAAACCAGTTGAGATTACCACCAAATGCTTGGGCGGGCGATAATGCAACATCATCTGCAAGTTTAATTGATGCTACCACCGGTGCAAGAATTCAAACAGGCTCTACCAATCCCTATTGGGGCGATCCTGAAACGTATGCAGGAGGAATGCCGGAGCAACGTCTTTATTCATGGACTACCAATAGCCAAACCGACAAAACTTTCTATAAATTGTATTATATGATGGGATCTTCTTCACCAGCAAGCGCAGGAAATGCAACCACTTGTCCAGGAGGAACATGTAGTACAACGAAGGCCTTTTTCACCATCGATCAGGTTACGGCTCCGTAAATATTCTGAAAATTTATATGACAAAATAAAAAATTAAAGAGTGCGAAAGTGCTCTTTTTTTGGATTTAACAACTAAATATTATCACGGAAAATAGTGATTTACAAAATACTAACATTCAGCCATTTTATATAAAATTAACATTTATTAATAAAAAAAGTTGTATTTTTATAACTCATTAACATCAAATATTTTATGAATCACTTAATCACTTATCACTATGAAAAAAGTATTACTATCCGTCGCTTTGGGACTCGTCGCCTTCTCCGTGACAGCGTGTAAAAACTCACCCAAAGAAGCAGAAATGCTAACGGTTAACACACCCGCCGTCACTAATGACGACATCATAAAAAATATCTACACAGATAATGTGGGAGAAAAAATTGAAGTAACAATTAACAGTACTCAAAATACAGCTATTGTACATCTTGACGGCAAAACATACGAATTGAAAAAAAGCGATGAATTGCCTGAATATACTGCCTCTAATGCCGAATATCAATATTCAAACATCAGAGGAAATATCACCTTCACAAAGAAAAATTATGATATGGTGCTTTTCCGAACCAAAGAAAACGGCAAAGGACAATCTGGCACAAAAATGGCTTCCTACTGATTTTAACAATTAAAATTAAACAAATATGAAAAGTTTACGTTATTATTTAGGTTCCTTCATTTTAATTTTATTTTTCGCGGCATCTTGTATGAGCAAACCCAGCACTCCTACTCCGCCCACTCAGGGAAACAATGATATTACTGGAAAAGTATGGAAACTTACTGAAATTAACGGGAAACCTATTGCATTGAAAGATCCAAAATCGAATCCTCATTTTAAGCTAAATATGGCTGATATGAGATACGAAGGAAACGGAAGCTGCAACGGTGTTGGTGGAACATTTGAAATAAAGCCTGAAATAATGAGAATAAAATTTAATCAGGGAATGTCTACAATGATTGCTTGTGAAGATCTGGAAACAGAACAACTTTTCGTAAAAGCATTATTATCTGCTGATAATTATTCGGTAAACGGCAATACATTGACTTTAAATAAAGCAAGAATGGCTCCTTTAGCGAAATTTGTTCTTCAATAAAACAATTGAAATATTATAAATCGAGTGCTTATTTCTATAAGCACTTTTTTCGCGTTTAACAATTTACTTTTTCTTAAAAATAAAGCAACAGGTTAGCAAAGTTATATTTAAAATCACGGCAAACGCATTGGATAAAATAATCGGAAGCTCATCTTTAATAAAGCCATACCAAACCCATAAAGAAAGCCCTGTAATAAGAACAATCAACATTATTGAAGATAAATCTTCAGCATTTTTTTCTTTTATCACTTTAATAAGTTGTGGCAACATTGCTACGGAAGTAAAAATTCCGGCAATAACTCCTAAAACATTTTCATTCATTATCTAATTTTACTATTAGATACAATAAATTTCGTTCCAAGATTAAATTATAAGAATTATTTTATTGAATTTAAAAATGTATATAAATCCTGTTCTTTTGTAAGTTGCATTTTGGCTTTAATTTTTGTTTTATACACCCTTACGCTTCCCGGCGTGATATTCTCTAATAATGAAACTTCTTTCGATGATAAATTGAGTCTGAAATAGACACATAATTTCAGTTCCTGTTCAGACAATTGAGGAAATTTATCTGATATAATTTTGATAAATTCCCTGTTTTCCAACGAACTTTCATACATCAACTCATGATTTTTTTCATCCATCTGAACGAGATTATTCATCTGAAAAAATAAATTACGCACAGTTTCACCAGCGTCTAAATTTTTTGATCTTCGGATTTTTTTAAGATTCTCCAGAAAAGCCTTTTCATTTTCAATTTTCAGATTGAGATTAAGACGAAGATTTTTAATCTTATCCTGCTTTTCCTGTATATTTTTTTCAAGAGTTACATTATTGGTTTCCAATTCGTTTTTCAAACCTTCTAAAAGTTCTCTTTCTTCCTTATTTTTTCTTCTTATATCTAAAATAGCCTTTATAAAAATTCCTATTATAATGATAACCAAAACGATCAATAAAATATTTTTCCTTTTTTGATTTTCAATTTTATAGTCATATTCTTGGTTAATATTTTTAATAATATATCCGTTCAAAATATCAGATACATTATCCATATCTTTCATCGTTTCTTTATTACTTTCATTATTCAGCTCTACAAGTTTTCGGGAGACAAACTTTAATTTCTGCAAATCATTCTTGTCAGAATAATACTTTTGCAGTACTTCATAAACATATATTTTCATATATGTCTTTTTTACTTCAGGTTCTATTGAAATCAAATACTTTATTAATTCTTCTTCTTTATTTTTTTGCTGAGTAATTGCATATACGCTTAATAGTTGACCCGCATTTTTAATAGCATTATCTTCAAATTTTTTTTTGTATTTATAAAAATCAAGCTTTTTACCCATATACTTCTCTGCATTTTTATAGTCTTTTTTTTCCAGATAATAGACTCCTACATTTCCAATCATCATATAGATTTGCAGTATTTCTTCAGCATTCAAATCTTTCTTAGATTCCAAAATCCGAATTGCATACCAAGTTTGTTGAATCGCTAAATCTATGTTCCCAAGCTTATTATCACACAAAGAAAAATTATTATACATAGAAGCTAAATAAATTTTATCTTCTTTTCTAAAAGTTTTAAGTGCTTTATAAAAATAAATTTTTGCAAGAGAATAATTTTCATGTTGAAAATACCATCTGCCTTTCGCATGATATAAATGTGGAAGTAAAACTTTTTCAGAAGTTCCTTCTTCCATTTTAATGGCCTCATTAAGAAACTGTAAACTTAATTTGGGAGAAGTATTTTCAAATTCCAGCGCTAAAGAAAGTTTACAAAATGCTGTAATAAACTCATAGTCGTCATCATTTATTCTTAACAATTCATAGATGAGAGATACTTTTTTAGACTTTTCATCAGGCTCCTTAAAAGTGAGTACAAATTTGCTGCTTAAAAGATATTTTAACTCATGAGTATGTTTATATTTTTCTAATTCTCGCTTATATATATTAGAAATTACTTCTTGATTATCACTAACCTCTGAAAGTTCTTTATTAATATCATAAAAATAGCTATTATCTTTTTCAGCGTGACACGAGGTCATTATAAAAAAGAGCACAAAAAGCAATATTATCCGGTAGTAATGCATACTCTAAATTATAAAAAAAACGTCTCTAAATGCAGTATACATGAGATTTAAGAAAATCATACAAAAAAGAAAACAAGTCACATCAAAAGAAAAATTTCAGTTAAAATTTTCAATAATTAACAGATAAAAACATGCAAGTATAAACTTCACAAAAAAGATAATATTGATAAATAAGATGTAAAAAAGGTTACCAAGAGATCATTTTGACTCTGAAATTAAAAAAAATCAATTTTAGATATGATAAAAAATTCTAAGCTTAAAAGAATTATAATATCATAGAATAAGCATGACATTTCGTTAATAATGCTAAAATATTAAGCAATGAATGAATTAACACTTAACAAAATATAAGAACCAACAAATCAATAAATTACAAATTTACAATTAACACATATAGTACAAT
>DKLU01000193.1 GCA_002455915.1 Chryseobacterium sp. UBA6632 | reverse complement strand
CCTATATTTATTTAAATAAAAATCCTTTTTACCTAGTTTTTATGGTATTTTAGTTCAGGTTTTAGTTAAAATAAAACTCATTGAGAAAATAAATCACTTTCTTTTAATAACTAAATACAAATACTTTGATAAAGCCAGTTTTTAAAGCTAAATTTGCAGCAGAAAAATTCAAATTATGAACTATCACACTAGAAAATGGGTAAAACCAGAAGATTTAAACCCAAACCAATCACTTTTTGGAGGAAGATTATTACAATGGATCGATGAAGAAGCAGCTTTATATGCCGTGATTCAGCTTGAAAATAAAAAAGTGGTAACCAAGTTTATTTCGGAAATCAACTTTATAAGTTCAGCAAAACAAGGCGATATTATCGAAATCGGAATTGAAGTGACAAAATTCGGTTCCACATCGCTTACTTTGGCTTGTGAAGTACGAAATAAAATGACACACCAGACTATTATCACGGTCGACAGAATTGTAATGGTAAATCTTGACCAGGATGGAAATCCGGTACCACACGGAAAAACACAGGTAGAATTTGTGAAAGACCGATTAAGCAACAAAGATTCTATATGAAAATCTTTATAAAAAATATGGTCTGCGGCAGATGTATTTCTGCTGTTGAAAATATTTTTAATGATAATAATATTAAGGTTAAAAATATTAATCTTGGTGAAGTTGAAACAGAGTCAGAAATTTCAGAAACGAACTTGCAAGTGTTAGAAAAATGCTTACAGAAAACCGGTTTTGAAAGAATAAAAGACTCTGCTCATCAACTTATTGAGAAAATTAAAAACCTGATTATTGTAAAAATCAGCGAATTGGATATTAATGAAAATTTTCTTTTATCCGAGTTTTTAAGTTCAAAACTTCACAAAGATTACAGTTCGCTTTCCAAAACATTTTCACAAAACGAAAATATCACTTTAGAGCAGTTTTTTATTCTTCAAAAAATTGAAAAGGTAAAAGAGCTGCTTCTTTATAATGAATTCACTTTAACAGAAATCGCAGGAAAATTGGGTTATAAAAGCGTTCAGCACTTATCTTCTCAATTCCGAAATAGCACAGGCTTCACTCCTACTGAGTTTAAAAAACTTAAAGTACACAATAGAAAACCACTTGACCAAGTTTGATTGAGTTTGAGTGTTGTAGGGTTTTAGAGTTTTTGAGTTAACCCAGATACACGCAAACTCTCATATTCTAATACCCTAAAAGCACTCCCACACAAAGCCTCGACAAAATTCTGTAAACTTATTCCTTATATTTATAACACGTTTCCATTTGCATGTTGGAAATTTGTAGTATAAATTAAAAGGATCATGAACAAACAATATAAAATCCTCGGAATGACCTGTTCTAGTTGCCAGAAAAAGATTTCTGAAAAACTAAACAGCATCGAAGGTATAAAAGCGGATGTTAATTTAGAAAACAACACCGTAACCATTTCTTCCGAGAAAGAATTTGAATTAAACACTTTAAATAATGCTTTAGAAGAAATCGGAAATTACAAATTAGAAGATCCGAATAGTCCCGAAGAAGTTTTCATCAAGCCTCAGGACAGAGTTTCGCCATCTTCGGTTTACTATTGTCCGATGGAATGTGAGGGCGATAAAGTGTATTTTCAACAAGGAAAAAGATGTCCAACTTGTAATATGTTTTTGGTTCCGATTGAGGAAAAATTAGCGAAAGATCCCAATTTTAAACCTACCTATTCTAAAACAAATCTTCCCGAAAATTTTAAAGATAATATCGGAAAATATTACTGTCCGATGTTTTGTGAAAGCGATAAAGTTTACGACAGCAATGTAGGCTGCCCAGTTTGTCATATGCATTTAGAGGAAATAACCGAAGATTTGGTTAAAAATGCAGAAACTCATTCACACAATCATTCTCATGATCATAGTCACCATTATCATGAAGCTCCAAAAGTAACGGATGAAATGGCAGGAAAATATTATTGTCCTATGTATTGCGAAGGAGACAAAGTGTACGACAGCAATGTTGGATGCCCTGTTTGCGGAATGGATTTGGTGAAATATCCGGAGAAAAAAGTCGCAAAATACACCTGCCCCATGCATCCTGAAATCATTAAGAATGAACCAGGTGATTGCCCGATTTGTGGGATGGATTTAGTCAGAATACCTGATAAGGACGATGAAGAGGACGAAACGTACAATATTTTAAAGAAAAAATTCTTCATTTCTTTAGGTTTCACCATTCCCGTTTTCATTCTTTCGATGGGCGGAATGTTTATTAACTTTCCTTTTTCTCATCAAGTTCAGGGAATTTTTGAATTGATTTTAACACTTCCTGTTTTATTTTATTCAGGTTGGTTTTTGATGAAAAGAGGCTGGGTTTCCTTCAAAACTTGGAACTTAAATATGTTCAGTTTAATTGTTTTGGGAGTTGCCGCCGCGTTCATTTTCAGCATTGTTGCTTTGGCTTTTCCAGATATTATTCCGCATGAAATTCGCGGTCATAATCATGAAATTCCTTTGTATTTTGAAGCTGTTTGTGTGATTTTAACATTGGTGATTTTAGGTCAGTTGATGGAAGCTGCAGCACATAAAAAAACTGGAAATGCCATTCGGGAACTGATGAATTTATCTCCCGATGAAGCTAATCTTATCATTAATGGAGAAGAAAAAAAAGTATTGCTTTCTCAGGTTAAAATCGGTGATTTATTAAAAGTAAAACCCGGTGAAAAAATTCCGGTTGACGGAAAAATTACCGAAGGAAATTCCTATGTTGACGAAAGCATGATCACGGGCGAACCGATTCCTGTTGAGAAAAGTATTGACGATAAAGTTTCTTCCGGAACGATCAACGGAAATCAGGTTTTTATTATGAAAGCTGAAAAAGTAGGTGATGAAACCTTACTTTCACAAATCATAAAAATGGTAAACGAAGCCAGCCGAAGCAAAGCGCCGATTCAGAAACTGACGGATAAAGTGGCAAAAGTTTTTGTTCCCACTGTTATTTTAATTGCTATTCTGACCTTTATTTTATGGCAATTTTTTGGTCCCGAAGGTCAAAAAACATTATTTGCATTTATTAATGCCGTGGCTGTTTTAATTGTAGCTTGTCCGTGTGCTTTAGGTTTGGCAACGCCGATGTCTTTGATGGTCGGAATTGGTAAAGGCGCAAAAAATGGTATTTTAATTAAAAATGCCGAAGCCCTTGAACAAATGAATAAAGTGAATAGATC
>DKLU01000330.1 GCA_002455915.1 Chryseobacterium sp. UBA6632 | reverse complement strand
GTTCGCAAAGGCGTTTCACTTAACTAAGTTCGCTAAGATTTATTCTATTAAGAAAAAGCTCTTTCCAAATCTGCGAGAAGATCTTCCGCATCTTCGATTCCTACACTTAGACGAACCAAATCATCGGTAATCCCAAGTTCAGCACGTTTTTCAGCAGGAATTGAAGCGTGAGTCATTAAAGCAGGGTGATTCGCCAGAGATTCCACTCCACCCAAAGATTCAGCCAAAGTGAAAACTTTTACTTTTTCTAAAAACTTGATTGCGTCTTCTTTTTTCCCAGATTTGAAAGTGAAAGAAACCATTCCTCCGAAATCTTTCATCTGAGCTTTTGCCAATTCAAATTGTGGGTGAGATTCTAATCCAGGATAAATTACCTGATCAACTGCCGGATGAGACTCAAGATATTTCGCCACAGCCATTCCGTTTTCAGAATGTCTCTGAACTCTTAACGCCAAAGTTTTAATCCCTCTCAATACTAAATAAGAATCGTGAGGCCCTAAAATTCCACCGCTCGCAAACTGAATGAAGTGAAGTTTTTCTCCCAATTCAGCATCTTTAGCGATCAAAGCCCCTGCGATAACATCAGAGTGACCTCCTAAATATTTTGTCGCAGAGTGCATTACGATATCCGCTCCCAAATCGATTGGTCTTTGAAGATATGGCGTCGCAAATGTATTATCAACTGCAACCAAGATATCGTTTCCTTTTGCAATTTCTACAACTGCTTTAATATCAACTAATTTCATCAATGGGTTTGTTGGAGTTTCAACCCAGATTAGTTTAGTTTTATCTGTAATGACGTCAGCAATTTTAGAAACATCATCAAAATTCACGAATGTAAATTTCAACTGATATTTTTCGAAAAGTTTCGTGAACATTCTATAAGTTCCACCGTATAGATCATCAACTGCAACTACCTCATCACCAGGATTTAATAATTTTAAAACACAATCGATAGCAGCCAAACCAGAACCGAAAGCCAGACCTCTCGCTCCGTTTTCGATGCTTGCCAAAGAGTCTTCCAAAGCCTGTCTTGTAGGATTTGCCGCTCTTGAATATTCGTAACCGGAATGTACCCCCGGAGATTTTTGTGCGAATGTAGACGTTAAAAATACAGGAACGTTCACAGAACCTGTTGCAGATTCGTGGTGTTGTCCTCCGTGAATAACTTTTGTATTAAAATTCATTGCTTTATATTTTTGGTTGGAAGCTGGATGATGGAAGCTGGATGTCTTGAAAACTTCCAACATCCGACTTCCATCATCCAGCTTTTTTTTACATTTTTATTGCAGATTTAATCGCGAATTCCTCAGCGATTTGCTCGATCCATTGTGCCACATCTTCCTCTCCTGTAGCTCTTTGGTACGTATTTCCAAGAGAAACGAAAATCTGATGCATGAACATTTTCATTTGGTCAACAGGCATTTCTTTCGTCCAAAGATCGATTCTTAAAGCTTCCATTGCTTTTTCGTCCCAAACAGAAATCATGACCGCTTTCGTTTCCTCCTTTTCTACTCCGCCATCCTGCGCATTCCAAGTCATTGTTTCCGGAATGTGGTTTTCATCTAATTCTACATCTATCGTAATCTGAGTTTTTCTCATAACTTTCTATTTATTTCTAAATTTTTAATTCTATTTTTCTAATTTCGGCTTATATCCCGATTGGTTAAAAATCACCGTTGCATCCATTTTCAGGAAATCTAATAATTTTGTTTCCGGTTTCTCTTTCAAATAAGATTTACAAATCTGCCATCCTGTATAAATCCCAATCTGAGGCGAAGATTCGTTATCTATCTCTGTATAAAATTTTGAAAACGGTCCCGGTGAAAGGAAACGTTCTTCTAATCTATGATCATCTCCGAAAAGCAGATTATTTTCAACAAAATAATTCCAGATATTCGCTTCATTGGCAACAGCCCAATCATACTGTTTTTGAGTATAATTCATTTTAAGATAATCTGGGAAACTCGGTAAAAAAGCATCCTGAAGAATCATAATTTTACCATTTAGCATCATTTGATCGATAAATTTCTGATGGTCCGGCGATTCTTTTACAAAACCTTCTGCAAAAATTTGAGAAACTTTCGGCACAATATTATTCGGATTCATTGATTTCTGAAAATACATTTCTAACCCTTTGTAATTGGCATTATTTTCACCCATAAATCCCGTCACATCTATAAACAGTAAATTTTCTTTTGATTCATAGAAAATCGGATCCTGAACCATTTGTAAAGCTGAGGAAAATAAAAATACTTTCGGGCTTTTGAACTGTGGAAAATAATATTTAATATGTGAAAATAATTCGTGAAGCTCTTTCTGAAGTTTTTGTACATCAATCTTGGCAATGGCTTCTTTATACACTTTTACTTCCTGTGCGTCAGCTCTTCTTTTTCCGAAATCGGCATCAGAAACCGTTCCCTGAAACCAAGGAAATTTTGATTTAAACTGATCTAAAGGTACATTTTGATCATAAAACTCTTTGGAAATATCTGTAATCTCTACTTTTTCCGCCGGATTTTTCACTTCTATATTCCATTGGTTTTGAGATTCTTTCTTACAAGAACTCAATCCTAAAACTAAAATGAGAGAAAGCGCAATAGTTCTGAAAATCTTCATTATTTTTACAAAAATTTTGATTCACAAAAATACGGATTATTAAAACAATCGACATGATGAATAAGAAAATATTTGCAGCACTATCTATCTTCGCTGCAGTTGCTATGGTTCCCGCTCAGACACTTGAATTCAAGGATAAAAATCTTGAAAAAGCAGTGATTGAAAACTTTGATTTGAATAAGAATGGTTCCATCGATAAATTTGAAGGGGATCAAGTAACTAATTTGTTTTTAGTTCAAAAAAATATCACTTCTACAGACGATTTGATACTTTTTCCAAATGCTAAAATGATCGTTTTGGATGATAATGCCATTCCCAATGTCAACTTAAAAAACCTACAAAGACTTGATTTGTTTTCCTGCACGGGATGTAAAATTTCAACTTTTTCTGCAGAAAACCTTAAAAGTTTAGCTTCATTATATTTGGACAACAATTCTATTGAAACTTTTTCGTTAAAAACATCACCAAGAATCGATCAATTAACGATTTCGTTGAATAAACTTAAAAGTATTGATGTAAGTTCGTTGAAATATTTAAGAAAATTAAACGTAGAACACAATCAGATTCAGAAATTGGATATTTCTAAAAATCTAAATTTGCAAACGTTAAATATCGGTGGAAATAAAATGAAAGAAACCGACATTAAAAAAGGGGCAAAAACAGATTTTACCCTTTTTGGAGCTGAACAATAACAACCATGCGATTAGAAACAGAACGATTAATCCTAAGAAAATTAGAGGAAAACGATGTTGAGCGAATGTTTTTGCTTGACTCCAATTCTGATGTAATGAAATACATTGGCGTTGAACCTTTGACCGAACCAGATCAATCGCGAGAAGTCATTAAAATCATTCAGAAACAATATTCGGAAACAGGATTAGGTTATCGCTTTTTGCCAGAAACTTGGGGAAAAGGCTATGCTTCAGAAGCTGCAAAAGCATCTTTGGAATATGGTTTTCATCAGATAAAAGCCAATATTATCTACGCGTATGCCCATTGTGAAAATGAGGCTTCTCTTCATATTTTAACAAAATTAGGATTTGAAAAAACCGGAGAATTTGAAGAACCAGACGGCATTTGCTTTTGGTATGAATTAACTTTGGAAAAATATTTAACAAAACAATGATATCATTAAGACCCGAAGAGGAAAGAGATTATGAAAAGATTTTTCAGGTAATTGAAGAAGCTTTTAGAAATGTAGAAAACAGTGATCATCAGGAACATTTTTTGGTTGAAAAACTGAGAAAATCAGAAGATTTCATTCCTGAATTATCTATTGTTGCCGATTTTGTGAATGACGATACGGGCGAAGAAGAGCTTGTGGGACATATTTTGTTTTCAAAAGTGACAAG
>DKLU01000329.1:491-8516 GCA_002455915.1 Chryseobacterium sp. UBA6632 | reverse complement strand
ATCTCCTTTTTTTACATAATAAGATTTGATAACGCCACCACCTAGCTGAGGGCTCCCTCCGATTGAAAAACCTGATGTTTCCTTCGCTCTCGGATCATGATATACAGAAATAATATCATCAAATTCAGGATTGATGACCTGCATTAAAAATTCTTTATCATCTTTTTTATTTTTAAGTGAAACGGTTTGATTTACAAAATAAATTCTGTCGTTATTAGTTCTTTTAGTTAATTTTTTCGTGCTGTAATTTCTGATGTTTCCCATGTATCTTGCCACTTTTGCAATTTTTTCGGCATTGCTTGGGTAGATATACATCTCCGCAATTTGATCGGCATTGAAAACTTCACTTTTCTTCGTGATGCTGTCTTTTAAAGCCACTTCAAAAATCTGTCCCTTTTTAGTGTCAGTTTTGCTGCAGAAGCCTTTGTGAGTACTTCCATCTTTTAAAATGACAGTAGATGTTTTCTTGGGCGATGGTGTGTTGAATCCTTCATTAAAAAGATACATCTCCATTTTTTTAATGTCTTCTTTAGAATATTTCACCTTTTGAGCAAAAGTAGTAATGCTTACAAGACATGAGGCAAAGAGTAAAGCTTTGATTTTCATAAGTTATTATAATTGTTTTAAGAGCGTAAAAATAATAAATAAAACCAGTTGTGATGCAAAATATTTTTAGTCGAAATTTAGTTTTTCCAGTTATGGCTAAATGTGTAATTTTAAGACAAATTTTTAGAGAATGATATACGGTGTAGATGTTTTCAGTTTCCATGATGTATTGGAAATCTGTAAAACTCCAAATAAAGCTAAACTGAATAAAGCGGCAAAAGAACAGATCTTAAAATCTCAGAAAAATGTTCAGAAAATTGTAGAGTCGGATAGATGTGTGTATGGAATTAACACAGGTTTTGGACCGCTTTGTGATACTAAAATTTCTGCTGATGAAACTGCGCAGTTGCAATATAATTTAATTATTTCTCACGCTGTTGGTGTAGGAAAACCTATTGATAAAGAATTTTCAAAAATCATGATGATTGCTAAAGTTCATGCTTTGTCAAAAGGTTTTTCAGGGGTTTCTTTGGAAGTCATTGAGAGAATGATTTTGATGTTGGAGAAAGACATTATTCCTGTCGTTCCGGAACAAGGTTCTGTAGGAGCTTCCGGAGATTTGGCACCTTTAGCACACTTGGTTTTACCATTATTAGGATTAGGAAAAGTTTGGGTTGGAAATGAAATTTTCAATACTGCTGAAATCTTGGAAAAAAATAATCTTGAACCATTAGTTTTAGGTCCCAAAGAAGGATTGGGATTAATCAACGGAACTCAGTTTATTCTTTCGCATGCCATTAAAGGGTTGGAAAAATTCGAATATTTATTGGATTTGGCAGATATGACCGCGGCGATGAGTCTTGAAGCGTACAGAGGTTCTGAAAGTCCGTTCAAAAAAGAGCTTCACGAGATCAGACCATTCGAGGGAAGTAAAAAAGTAGCGGCGAGGATGCTGAAATTTTTAAAAGGTTCTGAAAATATGAAGGCGCACGAAGATTGCGAAAGAGTTCAGGATCCTTATTCGATGAGATGCGTACCTCAGGTTCATGGTGCGAGCAGAAATGCTTTTGAACATTTAAAAATGATGGCTGAAACAGAACTGAACTCTGTAACAGATAACCCGATTGTTTTAAGCGCTGAAGAATCTATTTCAGGAGGAAATTTCCACGGACAGTTGATGGCTTTGCCTTTAGATTATGCAACTTTAGCTGCTGCGGAATTAGGAAATATTTCAGACAGAAGAAGTTATTTATTGTTGGAAGGAAAATACGGTTTACCAAGATTATTAACGGAAAGCTCAGGATTAAATTCAGGATTTATGATTCCTCAATATACTTCTGCGGCATTGGTTACAGAAAATAAAACGTTGTGTTTTCCGGCTTCTGCAGATTCTATTCCTACAAGTTTGGGGCAGGAAGATCATGTTTCGATGGGAAGTATTTCGGGTAGAAAATTCAATCAGGTTCTTGGGAATTTGGTGAATATTTTATCGGTGGAATTGATGTTTGCGGCGCAAGGATTAGAATTCAGAAGGCCTTCAAAATGTTCAAAAATTATTGAAGAAAACTTTGCCATTCTTCGTTCAAAAGTAACAAAGCTTGAAGATGACCGATTAATTGGTGAAGATATGCTGGCGATTGCAGAATTAATTAATGAAAGAAAGTTTGTGGTTAATTAATATAAATTCAATGATGAAAAAAATTATTTATTTAGGAATGATTTTGTTTGGGATATTTTCATTTTCTCAAACAAAGCAGGATAAAGTAAAAGAATTAATTTCTTTAAGTGGAGCATTTCCTCTTTCAAAAAAAGTAGAAAAAGAGCTTATCGACAGGTATAAAAAAAAGTATACAAATGTTCCAGAATCTGAATGGAAATCTATTGAAAAAAAGATAAATATTGATGAGCTTGTAAATAAAGCAATTGAAATTTATGGAAGTAAATTTTCAGATAAAGAAATTGATGGATTGCTTACTTTTTATAAATCAGACTTAGGTAAGAAAGTAATTCAGAATTCTCCTATAATTTTATCTGAAATTCAAAATGAAATGAGCAATTGGGGCTCGACTGTCACAGAAACTATAAATGCTGATTTAGTAAAGTTGGTGTATCTTAAGTCACCACCTCCCAGTAAATCAGAAGGTCCACCACCACCTATGGTTACTAAAAAATAAATAATACAAAGACTTCCAGAAATGGGAGTCTTTTTTGTTTTTATCGCGTCTATTCATAAAATATTGCTGTAATTTATGTTTAAATAAATAATTTTGTATTATCAAAAACAATTCAATGACAATCACAAGAACAGACTCTTCCAACAAAGATTTTCAATATTTAGTAAAATTCCTAGATCAGGATTTAGCCATTCGCGACGGTGATGAACACGCTTTTTATCATCAATTTAATTCTATCGATCAGTTGAAAAATTGTGTTCTTTTCTATGTTGATGAAAAACCGGTGGCTTGCGGAGCTTTCAAAAAATATGAAGACGATACGGTAGAAATCAAAAGAATGTATTCGCTACCCGAATCTAGAGGAAAAGGTTTTGCCTCAAAAATATTGGCAGAGTTGGAAATTTGGGCAAAAGAAGAAGGTTTTACTTTTGCTGTTTTGGAAACCGGATTGAAACAGCCGGAAGCCATTGCTTTATACCAAAAAAATGGTTACCAACTTATTCCTAATTACGGACAATATATCGGGATCGAAAATAGCGTTTGCTATAAGAAGACGCTGTAATTCATTGTGTTAAATTAGTATTTTAAGCATAGTAAAATTAAAGAATATTTAAAATTCATCTTCTTTTAATTCAATATAAAGTGATAACTTGGTTTTACTAATCAAATTTACTTTATATGAAGAAAAATGTTTTTTACCTTATGATGTTGTTCTTGGTTTTCACGGCTTGTAACAGGGAAGACGTTCAGAACAATCCTGCCAATATCGAAGTGGCGCAGAAAGATCCGTTAAGTTCGAAAGAAATTAATGAGAAAATTAACGAAACGATTAAAACCAAAGGGAAATTTTCCTGGAAAGAATCTTCAGATCATTTTGTATGGAGTGCTATTTTTCAGGGAAATAAAATTGCGTCTATCGGTTTCGGTTCGTCTTTCGACAGAGGTTTAGATTCGAATAATGCGGCTATCGAAAGCGAAATTTTAGATTTAATTAAAAAATATGAAGGAAAAACCGACCGTATTTTACTGTCTTCGGATAAATATTTAAATCAAATTGATGTTGCAATAGAAAAACAGGAAACAATTATTGCGCTTCGAAAAATGAAAAATATCCGTTATCTGGAGCCTGCTGATTATCGTTATTTTGAAAATGAAAATAAATATAACGGTACAGCAGCAAAATCCAGCGGAAGTTCTTCTGGTTGCGGATTTGAATCTACCGCTTTAAATGCAGCAGATTATACAACGGTAACACCGAATGCGAAAGCGCCTTGGTCTTTTGCGAAACACAATATCACAAGCGCCTGGAATTACAGCACAGGAGCCGGAGTTACCATTGGTGTAATCGATAGTGGTGTTTCTTCCGAACAGTCTTTGTTGGGAAGCAGTTTCAATAACGGACTTTCTTCTGGAAGAACGATCAGTAAAAATGGAGTGTATGTAGATTCTGTTTGGCCGTGGAGTACAGGTTACGACGGTTCTGCTGATAAATGTGGTCACGGAACGAGCATGGCTTCGGCGATGGCGGCTCCGAGAAATAATCAGGGGCAACCGGTTGGGGTAGCTTATAATGCAAATTTGGTGACATACAGAGCGGCTTCTAATGTAGTTTTGGATGGTTATCACGAACAAAACGGAGTGAAAATCGCGTTTACAGAATTGGGAAATAATAACAATGTAAAGATTATTTCTATGTCGATGGGGCACATTTTCTCTGTCGGGAAAATTGAAGATGGAGTGAAATATGCGTATTCAAAAGGAAAATTAATCTTCTGTGCAGGAGGAACTTCCACAAGTTTTACCACTTTTGTCGGGGTTATTTTCCCGGCTTGGATGCCAGAAACACAAGCCATCACGGGAGTAAAAGAAAATACTTCTAATCAAAAATGTGATGTTTGCCATTCGGGAGCGGAGATTGCTTTCACTTACCAAATGGAAAGAGCTTCAGGAAGCAATATTCCGGTGTTGAGCTATTATAACGGACAAACAGATTACGTTGGCGGTTCATCAGTCGCAACGGCTTCTACAGCGGGAATCGCGGCATTAGTTTGGTCTAAAAATCCTTCATGGACGAGAGATCAGGTGTTGAATAAAATGAGACAATCTTCAACTTATTATCCTACTAAAAACTCAGACTACGGCTATGGAAACATTAATGTTTTACAGGCTGTTCAGTAAGTTTTAACTAAAATTTTTTAACCGCAAAAGTCCCAAAAGCCTATTGACTTTAGAATTTGCTATTGCTAGCTTTTGCATGGCTTAAATAGATAGTTTTTAAAAAACTTTTGTCCCTTTTGCGGTTAAATTTATAAGACTAAATGCTGTTAATCTCCCAACTGATAATCCAGCGGCAGCATGTTTTCAATTTTATTTTTAGAAAAATCTCCCTCAGTAATCAATAAATCAGGATTTGTAATATTTCCGTCTTTTGAAACTTCAAAAGTTTCACCTTCAGGATGCAAAAAAGAGGAAATTACAACGGGATCTTTCGTTTTTATAAATTGTTTTCCTTTCAATTCGTACTCATATTTCTGATAATTCACCTGAAGCATATCTTTAAAGGTAAACAATACTTTTCCATTCCCTCTTTTCACATAATCCGTGTCCGGAATTAATGTTTTTGTAATGGCCAAAGCGTAAGGTTTATTGGCGTTTTTCCTTTGTGAAATATCTAAAATGTCATTTGGAACAGAAGCAACTCTTGAAATTCTCGCCATCTCTTTAAAATTGCTCAGTCTGGCTAATTCTTCTTCTGTAGGGTATTTTGGATTGGGAACTTTTACCACATGATTGACAATAAACTGATCTTGAGAAATCGTATTCTGATAAATACTTCTGAAGAAATGAAGCATGCTTCCGTCGTAGGCATTCATTCGGTTCAGTTTTATTTTATCTGAATTTTTTGTTTCTCTGAAAAAACTTGTCCCGACATAATTCACCATTTTAGTATTGAAATCGGCTGCGAAATTGATGAGGTTGTATTCAATTTGATAACCGAGTATTTTATTCTCAATAAGTAATGTTTTGGGAGCTTTTACTTTTAAAATCTGATTCTTTTTATCGAAAGCAAATTTTAGAGTTCTTTGGTTTTTAATTCTTACATTTTCACGATCAAATCCAAGAAAATTATCTAAGAAATAATTAATAAAATTTTTATAAGCTTCTTCTGTGTAAGGAATAATTCGAACTTCTTCTATATCATTACTTTTCAGCAACACAACCTTCAACGTTTTATTTAAAACTGCCGAAAGCGGCGTAGAAAATGTTTCATAACCTTCTTTCTGGAAAACAATATTTCCCGAATTGTTGGCGGGTGAATTTAAACTGAAACTTCCATCTTCCTTGGAGTTTGTTCCAATTTTGGTTCCATCAATATAAATCGTTACGTTGGCGATTTTCTGTTCGGCATCATTCGTCACTGTCCCTTTAATAATCTGAGCAATTACTTGATAGAAAGGCAGTAATACTAAAAAAAGTAAGAGTGTTTTTTTCATGGTAAACAATATTACTAAATTTTTAGTGATAAAAAAAAATCTTAAGCAATAGGTAGTTCTACGGAGTCTGAAAATTGAGTATTAGTACGCTTTTATTTTCTTTTTTTCTGGTCTAGCTTTGTGATGTAATTATAAAGGTAGCATTTTAAAGAACAATAAAGTTTTTAAAATTATCAGAAAAATTACATTCAAAAAAACTAATAACCATGGAGACCAGAAACCATTAAAAACGGGGCGTAATCCGAAAAGCCATAAGAGTAGGAATACCAAAATATTAATTATGGAAACTCAAGAATTAGTAGTAGGAGGGTGGACGAAATATCACGCTCTTACACCAGAAGATCAAAAAGTATTTGACGAAGCAATGGGCGGAATCATTGGTGTAAATTACAAACCACAAGAAGTCTCTACACAGCTTGTAAACGGAAAAAACTACCGTTTCAAGTGTTTGGCGTCTTTACCAGGCGGTTCACAGGTTGTGTGGGAAGCGATAGTGGAAATTTATGCTCCGATTGAAGGGCAGCCACACGTTGTTTCTATCCACAGAATTTAATTACAGCATTTTCGTATAGAAATCGGAGGAATAATTTTCTTCCGATTTTTTGTTTATCCAATTCTCACGCTCGTCATGCTTAATGAGCCCCCAATTAATTCATCATTGAACAAAGCTAAATTTTCAGATTTATCTTTTAAACCTAAAGTATAAATCAATGGTAAATAATGATCTGGAGTCGGAATTGCATATTGCAGTGAAGTTCCTTGTTTTTGATAATCGATAATATGTTGAAAATCTCCATCCAAAAGCCAGTTATTGGTTTTCTCACGAGCTTCAATCGCCCAATCCCAGCCGGCTCCGACGGTGTTGATATTTCTCCAGTCGATTAACCTTAAATTATGAACAATATTTCCGCTTCCGATAATTAAAATACCTTTTTCGCGAAGTTTATTTAATCTTTTAGCTAAATCAAAATGATATTGAGGAGGTTTTGTATAATCAATACTCATCTGAATGACAGGAATATCTGCATTCGGATACATATGTTTGATGACAGACCACGCTCCATGATCCAAGCCCCAATTATGATCTTCTTCCACGAAAATAGGTGCTAATAATTCGACAGTTTCTTTTGCTAGTTCAGGATTTCCCGGCGCAGGATACTGAACATCAAACAGAGCCTGTGGAAAACCTCCAAAATCATGAATAGTTCTCGGCATATCCATCGCGGTCACTTTCGTTCCCTGTGTAAACCAGTGCGCAGAAATACACAAAATAGCATTCGGTTTCGGAATCTCAGTTGCAGCCTTTCTAAAACCTTGTACAAACTGATTTTCTTCAATCGCATTCATCGGCGAACCGTGCCCCAGAAAAAGGACAGGCATTCTTTGAGTATTATTGAAATTTTCGCTTATGTTTTGTAGATCGTTGAGGTTCATTGTATTGATTATTAAATGAAAAAAGGTTCAAGGTTTTTAGCAATCCTTGAACCTTTTTATGTTGAAATTTTTTGGATTTTATTTAATTTAAATAGGATTAGCATCCTATTCTGTGTTAAGTCGCCCTTTCAGGGCTCCCCCAAAACCCGTTTAATCTATTACGCTTGTTTTACGAACTGTAATTCTCCGGCGATTTTTACTTCTTCGCTTACCATTACACCTCCAGCTTCAAGAGCAGCATTCCAGTTTAATCCGAAATCTTTTCTGTTGATTTTCCCTTCAAAAGAGAAACCAGCCTTTGTATTTCCCCATGGATCTACGTTAATTCCGTTGAAATCTACATCAAGAGTTACAGGTTGTGTAAGATCGGAAGAGCG
>DKLU01000329.1:0-401 GCA_002455915.1 Chryseobacterium sp. UBA6632 | reverse complement strand
GTTACAGGTTGTGTAATTCCGTTGATTGTTAAATTTCCAGTTACTTCGTTGTTCAAAGCAGAAGATTCGAAAGTAATTGTCGGGTTTGCTTCAGCGTTGAAGAATTCTGCAGATTTTAGGTGATTATCTCTGTCTGCGTTGTGTGTAGAGATAGAATCTGTCTGAATCGTAGCTGTTGTTTTCGCGTTGGCAAAAGTATCGTCTTCAGCATCAATTTCTGCAGTAAAGTTGGTAAAGTTTCCTTTAATATTAGAGATCATCATGTGTTTTACTTTGAAAGTAAGTTCACTGTGAGCTGGGTCTAGGTTCCATTTTGTAGCCATTGTATTAATATTTTTTGTTGTTAATTATAATGCAAATTTAGATCAAGCGAGAGGTACAATTCATTGATTTAGGATAAG
>DKLU01000331.1 GCA_002455915.1 Chryseobacterium sp. UBA6632 | reverse complement strand
AGATATTACGCAAAACGAAGAAGAAGTGAAAGTAAAAAATACAACTTCTTTTGGCGAGACTATTGCATTAAAAATGTCAGTAAACTATAAAAAATTGACAACATGAAACTTATCTTTTCATTCTTAACTGCAATTATTCTATTTTTTCAATCTGGTCTTGAATCTTTGAGAGACAGCTATGCGAAGGCCAACTCTTCGGAAGCTAATACAGAAGCCTTTATTACTATTGCCGAAAAACAATCTGGATTTGATGCTGTAACAACAGGTTATAAAGCCGCAGCAAAGATCATGGAAGCAAAAATTGCGAAAACGAATAGAAAGGCTTTGGTAAAAGCTGGTGCAACCAATCTTGAAGCGATTATAAAAAGTAATCCAAACAATGCGGAATTAAGAGTAATCCGAATGAGCGTTCAGGAAAATATTCCGAAAATTGTAGGATATAGAGGAAGCCTTAAAGATGATAAAGCATTTTTATTAAGTAATTACACAAAGCAAAATACTGCTTTGAAGAATTATATTAAAAGATTTGCCGCTCAGTCCAAAACAATGACCGACGCTGAAAAAGCCACTTTAAAATAAAATAATGACCCTGCCTGAAGTACAAAACGCAATTTCAGAAAAGAAAATCTGCGTTTTAATACCTACTTACAATAACGAAAAAACTCTGAAAAGAGTGATTAACGGTGTTTTGAATTACACTGAAAATATTATTGTGGTAAATGACGGCTCTACCGATTCAACAAAGGAAATTTTAAACGAATATCATCAAATTGATGTAATTAATTTACCCGAGAACAAAGGTAAAGGTAACGGCTTGAAAATAGGCTTCAGAAAGGCAAAAGAATTAGGGTATAATTACGCAATAACCATTGATTCAGACGGGCAACATTATCCCGATGATCTTCCTGTTTTCGTAGAAGCTTTGCTGAAAGAACAAGATGATGTTTTACTGATTGGTAACCGAAATATGTCTCAGGACGGGATTCCTAAGAAAAGTAGTTTCGGAAACCGCTTCTCTAATTTTTGGTTTTGGTTTGAAACCGGAATCAAATTAGAAGACACCCAATCCGGCTATCGTTTATATCCCTTACATAAAATTCCAAAAAAATATTTTACACCAAAATTCGAGTTTGAGATTGAAATTATTGTAAGAACGGCTTGGCGACATATTCCCGTAAAAAATGTTCCCATAAAAGTTCTTTACGATCCTGCAGAAAGGGTTTCTCATTTCAGACCGTTCAAAGATTTTACAAGAATCAGTATTCTGAATACCATTTTGGTGACAATTACTTTACTTTACATTATTCCGCGAAATTTCGTGAATAATTTCAAAAAAAAAAGCTTTAAAAGATTCATTCAGGAAGATGTTCTGGAAAGTGACGGAACCAACCGCACCAAAGCGTTTTCTATTGCCTTGGGCGTATTCATAGGGCTTTCTCCCTTTTGGGGATTCCATACCCTGTTGGTGATTTCTCTGGCGGTACTTTTCAAGCTCAATAAAGTTCTTGCTTTTGTAGCTTCCAATGTCAGTATACCCCCATTTATCCCTTTTGTGATCGCGGCTTCGCTATTTTTAGGCGCTCCATTTGTTTCGGGTGACAGCAATATTTTAAGCCAGGATCTTAATTTTGAACTGGTGAAAAACAATCTTCTTCAATACGTGATTGGCAGCGCCATTTTAGCAAGCACATTATCGCTGATTTCAGGAGTTGCCACTTTTTTGTTTTTAAATAAAGTAAGTCCAGAAAATAATTGATTTTATTAGGAGCTTAATCCTCCTTTCGCTACTCGCTTTTTCTTTATTTGGCTCGGCGGCTTCGCCGCCGAGCCTAAAACCGATAAACTCAGACAGATCTTATAAAGACCAAATGCTTTCATAATGAAAACTTATTTCAATTTTTTTAATGTTTTCCTAAGATATTTTTCAACATTCTCTTTATCAGGAACCGTAGTAATTTCTTTTGTCAATGCTTTTTCAAATTCAATTTTAGCCCTAGCATACTCTTTTTGCCTTAGATAATATTTACCAGCTTGATAGTATACCTCCCAAAAATCAACGTTCAACGACTGGTAATGCAAAATAAAATCATTTGTTAAAATAATATCACTTTCGTCAATTGCATTTCGAATTTTCCAACTGGCAAATTTAAATTTTTCATAATTTTCATATTCCAAAGAATCTACAAAAGGATCTTTAGCAATATTTAAATCTGACTTCGCAA
Organism: Chryseobacterium sp. UBA6632; assembly: GCA_002455915.1. Taxonomy (GTDB): domain Bacteria; phylum Bacteroidota; class Bacteroidia; order Flavobacteriales; family Weeksellaceae; genus Chryseobacterium. The sequence continues at coordinate 7,215 of DKLU01000331.1, read as the reverse complement.
ATTCACCGTTTTTCAATCTTTTATCGGAAAAAATTTCATTGAGATCATAACAGACAAATTCACCCAACTGATAAGGATTTGAAGATATCCACACCAACTTTTTCTGAGGCGAAAAAATCACCGCATGATGCGCCAACAGCTGATTAATTGCCTTTTCATTTCCAAATCCGATTTTCTCTCCTTTCAAACCCGATCTATCTCTTAAAATAGCGGCCATTTTCTCAGGATTCAGTTTTTTATTTTCCTGTAAAAGCTCCTGTAATTTTTCGTAACGATACTCAGAATGGCTTTCTGCAATCTGTTTTTGATTTCTCTTATCATCCTGATAAGCATCAGATTGAAAATGATTGGTACAGAAAACACGACTTGTGTTTTCCACTTTATACACTCCAAAATTGTCTGGTGAAACTTCAATAATTACTGCATTTTTATCATTCGCGCTTCCCACCAGAATCGATTCGGAAACGAAAACTTTTCTCTTTTTTGCAATCGCAATCGCTTCATCGATAGTTGCAGCATATTGTAAAATTTCTTTTGTCACCAAAGAAATCGGAGTTTTTGCCGTCAAAGGAATTTTAGATTTCCCGGCATTGATCGTCACTGTAATTCCCTCTTTATTCATTCCCGAAACTACGCCAATCATTCCTGGCCAACTTACAGAAAGATAAGGAATTCCGTTTTCCGGTTCTACAAATTCGATTAATTTATTTTTAGCAAAATCATCCCCCACATAAAAATCAAAATTTCTTCCAATCAGCAAATCTCCATCATCTGTATTTTCATTCCAAACTGCGAGAGAAGTGCAGCCAACCACCATCAAATCCTGCATCGCATGACCAATATCGTGTGCCCCGTGCAAATACATAATTCGTAAAAACTTCGGAGCAATAAAATCATAGGTATCAGAAGAATATCGAGACAAACCGTACAATTCTGCCTGATCATCCTCACGAACATTCAGATACATTTTTCGGTTATACCATTTTAGAAAACCACGCAATAAGTTTTGCTTAAACTTCGACGGAACAAAGCCTTCCACTTTTGAAAAGAAAATTTCTTCCTGTTTTTGCATTAGATTTTGCGTCAAAGCTCCGTTGTTATAACCCAATTGCAAAGGATTTCCTTTAATATACAGTTCCCAAAGCTGTTGCCTATTTTTCGTTAAATAATTTTCATTAAAACTAAAAGTTGAATCGTTGATTTTATTAACTTTTGGGATTTCAAGCGAATATTGTTTTACATCAGGAACATGTTTGATGGACTTTCTAATTCCGCAAGATGTGAGACTAAGAATGAAAAAAAAGAAAAATAAAGCTTTTATTTTGTGCCGCTTGTCATTCTGACGATAGGAAGAATCTCTACAAATTAATTTAGATTCTTCATTTCGCTTCGCTTCATTCAGAATGACAAAAGACTGCATATTATTTTCCTTCTTCACCTTTATTTTTATTTATCATTTGTGTTAATCTTTCATCAATCAATTCTTTTCCAAGAATTTCCGCACAAGTATTGAACGCTCCGATCGTACAGCCCAAAATCCCATGCATATTCACCGATTGCCCTGTCAGAAAAAGATTATTAATCTTAGTTCTTTGAGAGACCATTGTTTTCAGTGGGTTTTCTGAGCTTTTGCTGTAACCGTACATATTTCCATCGAAACTTCCGATATAATCGCGATAAGATAACGGAGACGATGTGTAAATTTTACTGGTAATCTGTCTTAAATTAGGAATCTTTTTCTCCAAAGCATCAATCATCTTTTCTGCTTTTTCCATCTTGAATTTCTCGTATAATTCCCCCCTTTCATGTTCGTCTGCAATCGTATTGAACGTCCTTTCCCATTCTTTAACTTCCTCAAAATCCATGTAAGAAATTGCTGTTAAACTTTCTGCAAATCTCGGATAATGTTTTGATTGTGTTGAGGAAAGCATATACGTTTCCGGCCAAGAATTTCTATCGTAACGATAAGCATTCCAAACCAATTCTTCGTTTGAATAATGATAAATATTATAATTAAAATTTGGAAGAATTTGAGGTTTTAAAACAAAATAAACACTGAAACACGAAGGAACAGGTTCCCAACTCATGATTCTATTTAAAAATGATCTTTTCAATCTTTCTTCGCCAATCAATTTAATGGTTGAACGAATTTCTATGTTTGAAATAAACCGTTTCGCGAAATATTCTTTTCCTGATTGAGTTTTTACCCCCGCTAAAATATTATTTTCATTGAATAAAAATTCAGAAACTTCAGAATGTTTATGAACTTCCGCTCCATATTCACGAAGCCTGCGAATTAATAATTTTGAGATTTGGCTTCCGCCTTTTATGCATTTATAAGCACTTTGGATATAAGAGTTCACCGTCAACGCATGAACGTAAAACGGAACATTTTCAGAATCTCCGGCATATAAGAAATTGGAACCTAATAAAACAGATTGTAGTTTTTTATTCGTTGTTAAAGACTCGATAAATCTTTTGGTATTTAAATGTAAAATTTCCTCGTTGTAATTATCTTTTCCAACCAAATTATATCTCGGAAACTGACTGCAAACACGCTGAATTTCTTCACAATAATCTTCTAAATTTTCTCTTTCTTCCGGAAAATATTTAGCTAATTGTTCAACAAAATTTTCGTAGCCTTGCGCGTGAGGGTATTCAATTTCATCATCTCCGAATGTGATTTTATCATAACCATCTTCATCCATTTTTTCAAGCAGAAGCTCATCCATAATTCCCAAATATGAAAAATATTGATGAAGATTTTGCCCTTCTGAAAGTCCGCCCAAATAATGAACTCCGGTATCAAAAATGAGTTTGTCACGGGAAAATGTCTGTAAATTTCCACCGTATTGATTGTTTTTCTCCAGGACACAAACTTTCAAGCCTTCTTTCGCCAAAACAAGCGCCGAAACAAGACCTCCCAATCCGCTGCCGATTACAAGTATGTCAAATTCTTTTTTCAAAGGAGAAAATGCGTTTTCTTTAAAGGTAAGAAATTTAGAAATCAAAAGTCACTTTGTCATGCTGAAAGCATCTCAACATGGCTTAGATTCCTACGGAATGACAAACTATGTGGATAGAATCAGGGACAAATTAAACTTAATAATAAATTCTGAACCTTAGTGTTTGAGTTTAAATATTAGTTTTTTTCTGTAGTAAAAGTAGGGAATTTAATCAATATCATCCCAAAAATCGAAGTAATTGAACCATTGAAGAGGATATTTTTTAATCATCGACTCCAAATTTTGAGTATAAGAATTCAAAAGTCCTTGTGCATCGCGTTTTTTAACGTTCTGAGCAACTCTCGCGTATAAATGATAATGTAGATTTTTTTCTTTCATCACGTACACATAAACAACAGGAACGCCCAATCTTGAAGCAATAAGGAAAGGTCCGGCAGGAAATTTCGCTGATTTTCCGAGTAAATCACCTTCCAAGAATTTAGAACCTTCGAAATAACGGTCGCCTGTAAAACAAATCAGTTCGTTTTTTGACAACGCTTCGTTAATCTCGAAAATATGCGACATATCGTCTTTAACATAAATAAATTTGATGCTGCTTGCTTTTACAGAAACACTTTCCAGATATTCTTTAATAACGGTAACTTCCTGATCTGTTGTCACTAAATTAATCTGACAATCAAAATCAATATCAGCAAAAAAATGTTCAGCAATTTCGAAATTTCCGATATGAGCACTGATTAAAACACCACCTTTTTTCTCTGATAAAAGATTTCTGAGGTTTTCAATTCCGTCGAATTCGTAAGTATATTTTTCACGAAGTCCAGCAGAAATAGCCGTTTTATCAATCAAAACAGTTCCGAAAGTGAAATAACTTTTAAATAAAGAAATTTTTGTTTTCCAATATCCGTAATTGAGTCTTTTCTGGAAATAATATCGGTAATATTTATTGCTGTTTTTTTCGAATAAAAAGTAATATAACGCAACAAAATAAAGGACAAAATATGAACTTCGGATTCCGATATATCTAATGCACCAAACGAAAATTCTGTAGCCCAGAATTGTGCCTTTAGATTTACCTTTCCACTTGTTCATAGTATTAATTTAGCAATGTATCAGTCTAGCAATGTAACAATATTTAAAAATTGATAAACTGCTAGATTGTTCTATTGTTACATTTTTAAGAGTAGATTTTAATCGATAGTTATGCGTTTTTTTCAGTGATTTTGTTCTCGATTGTCGAATAAAAGTCATCGAACGTGACCATCTTTTTGAAGTCCGCTTCACCCAATTTCACACCAAAATTAGACTCGATAACTACCACCAAATCAATATAATCCAAGCTGTCTAAGCCCAGTGTTTTTTTCAAGTTAGCTTCATTGCTGATTTCATCGCCATCTACTTCAAATTCATTCACTAGAAAGTCGTTGACGATCGCAACAATTTTTTCCCTGTCCATGTTTTTAATCAAATTTTTTAACAATTAATGCTGAATTTGTTCCCCCAAATCCAAAAGAATTCGACAAAAATACATCAATTTTTTGACTTTTTGTTTCTGCTACCAAATTTATCTTTTTAGCCTCATCATCAGGGTTTTCCAGATTGATATTCGGGGCAATAAAATCGTTCTGCATCATCAGAATCGAATAAATTACCTCACTTGCACCTGCCATCCAGCATTCGTGACCCGTCATTGATTTTGTAGAACTTACAGGAATTTCACCTCCGAAAATTTCATAGATCGCTTTGGCTTCATTCGCATCACCAAGCGGCGTGGAAGTTGCGTGAGCATTAATATAATCGATATCTTTTGCTGTTAACCCAGATTGTTTCAACGCTCTGTCCATTGCTAAAGCCGGGCCATCAACATTTGGTGTAGAAATATGTCCACCGTTTGAAGAAAAGCCATAACCAACGATTTCAGCGATGATATTTGCGCCTCGTTTTTGTGCCGATTCTAAACTTTCAACGATCAATGAAGCTGCTCCACCACTTGGAATAAGGCCATCTCTTCCTGCGTCGAAAGGTCTTGAAGCCTTCGTAGGTTCGTCTTCTCTCACAGAAAAAACGCCCAACCCGTCAAAACTCGCCATTGAATATTTGTTGGTTTCCTGAGCACCTCCACAAACAATCATATCCTGAAAACCATTTTTAATCATCATATAAGCAAGTCCCAAAGAATGAGAACCGCTTGCACAAGCTGCACTGATGGTTAAATTAATTCCTCTTAATTTAAAAATCGTAGAAAGATTCATCGTAACTGTTGAGTTCATCGATTTGAAAATCGCTCCTGAACCCATTAAAGTTGTATCTTTTTTTTCTCTTGCAATGTCGATAGATTCCACAACTGCCTGAGAAACACTGTCGTTTCCGTATAAAATTCCGACTTCGTTTTGGTCTAAAAAGTCTTGGTCGATATTTGCCTGTTTTAAAGCATCTAAAGTTGCGATATAAGCGTATTCGCTTTCTTCGCCCATGCTTACACGCTGTCTGCGGTTCAAAAGATTTTTAAGATCCGGTTTCGGAACAACGCCCGTTAATCCCGATCTGAAACCAAATTCTTTTCTTTCGTCCACCAAAACAATTCCGGATTTCCCTTGAAATAAAGATTCTTTCACCTCTTCCAAAGAAGTTCCGATGCAGGAATAAATTCCCATTCCGGTAATTACAACCCTATTTTCCATGTAGTGTTTGAGGTTTTAGGTCGCAGATTTTAGGTTGCAGCTAATACCTGCTATCTTATATCTGCCACCTGATTTTATGAATAGATTCCGCCGTTAATATTGATTACTTCACCTGTAATGTACGATGACTTTTTAGAAGCTAAAAATGCGACTAAATCTGCCACTTCTTCCGCTTCACCGAATCGATTGGCTGGAATCATTGCTTTTAATTCATCTTCATTAAATTCCTGAGTCATATCTGTTCTGATGAATCCCGGTGCAACTGCATTTACGGTAATATTTCTTTTTGCCACTTCCTGTGCTAAAGCTTTTGTAGCGCCCACAACAGCTCCTTTTGCCGCAGAATAATTGGTTTGTCCAGCAGTTCCCTTCACTCCGGAAACAGAAACCATGTTGATAATTCTGCCGTATTTATTACGTAACAATTTTTGAATAAAGAAATTCGTTACGTTGAAAAAACCATTTAAACTTGTGTTAATCACAGCGTTCCAATCTTCACTTGGCATCCACATGAATAATCCGTCTCTTGTGATTCCGGCGTTATTTACGATCACCTCAACGATAGATTGTGGATTATTTTCCTGCCATTCCGTTAAAACTTTTTGAGTTTCTTCAGCATTTCCTACATCGAATTTTAGAATTTCTCCGGTAGAACCCAATTCTTCCACTTTAGCTAAAGTTTCCTTTGCTGCAGCTTCGTTTGAAGTATAGTTGATTAAAATATGATAATTTTTCTCTTCTGCCAGTTTGATACAGATTGCTCTTCCAATTCCTCTTGAGCCGCCTGTGATGATTGCACATTTCATGTGTTACTTATGTTAGTTTTAGTTTTTTCAAGTATATTTTTCCCCCCCTTAGTTTAAACAATTAATTACCGAAAGTAATTACATTGCTTTTAAATATTTTTTTACTTCCTCCAGATACGGATACATCACCATATCATTTGAGAACGCAGGAATGATCTTTCTTATTTCATCGTACAATTTTTTTGTTGACGTTGAAACCTTATCTTTAAAATCAAGATATTCGATTGCCTGAACGATTGTAATCGCTTCAATTGCCAAAACTTCGAAAGCATTTTCGATTACTTTTCTGCAAATTACCGCAGCGTTTGTACCCATGCTCACGATATCCTGATTGTCATTGTTATTCGGAATACTGTGAACATACATCGGATTCGACAACATCTGGCTTTCCGCCGTTGTAGAAGTCGCTGTAAACTGAACGCCTTGCATCCCGAAATTAAACCCTAATTTACCTAAATTTACAAAAGGAGGCAAAATTTCGTTGATTTTGGCATTTAAAAGATAATTTAATTGTCTTTCTGCCAACATTGTCAGTTTCGTAACAACAATTTTCAGCTTATCCATTTCCAACGAAATATAATCTCCGTGGAAATTTCCTCCGTGGTAAACATGCTGATCTTCAACATTAATGATTGGATTATCGTTCGCGGAATTGATTTCATTTTCCAACACTTTTTCCGTGTATTCCAACGTATCCAAAACAGGTCCTAAAATCTGCGGTACACATCTTAAAGAATAATATTCCTGAACTTTTTCTTTGAA
>DKLU01000475.1 GCA_002455915.1 Chryseobacterium sp. UBA6632 | reverse complement strand
CTTTTCGCCCCACATCACCGTCTGCGATGACGATCATTTTATTTTCAGGACTTGATCCTTTAAAATTCGGGTATCCTTTTCTTTCAATTCTGGAAGCATAGGCTGAGTTGAATTTACCTTCCAAAGCCACCGCGTAAATTTTCGGAGTGCTTGGTTTTTCCATTTGCCCAAGGCTGTCTACGCTTGCTACCTCTTTCAATTCCACATAATTCGGAACCTGCTTCAATAAAGTTCTTTCGCTCGATTCGAAAAGAACTTTTGTTTTGATATTTTTTCTTCCGCCCAATGTATCAATGGAAGTCGGAAATTCAAATTTTACCGGATTGATATTTTTTGTGATCGGATGATCATTTTCAGCAATTCCCAACGGATAATACGGCCACGGAAGAGTTGTAAACTGAGGATTTCCGCTTACCTCGCCTGTTACCAGCTTTAGCAAAGCAAATTTCTTTACATCTTTTACCAGCGCCGGGTTGATTCTTAATCCGTAATTAAAGAAAAAGTCAGTCATATTGATGTCTACGGGGAAAGGCATCACTTTTTGAGACTTCATCAAAGTATCCATTTCAGCATTTACGGCATCAATCATCCAAAGCGTTTTCCCACCGTTCATGATGTATTGATCCAAAATCACTTTTTCATTGTCGGTAAATGCTTTTCTCGGTTTTGCAATCACCAAAGCGCTCATTTGCTTCAACAACGGAACATCTGCCAACGTAAGTTCTGTCTGATTTTTAGGAATAACAGGCCCCGCATCATAATTTTCTAATGCCAGACGCATGAAACCTTGAAATTCCTCAGGACTTAATTCATCCTGATTCACCAGAATTCCTACCTTCTTTCTTTTATCAACCGCGATATTTTTAATATTTGAAATAAAATTATACTCCAGATTTTCAATTGATTTTCTCAACTGCTCGTCTGCATCAATTCCTGTCTGCTGTACCACCAACGGAATAGAAACGCCATTGCTTCCATATTTTACGACCGCATAAGGAAACAGAACAATTTGCGAAACTTTTCCGTCTTTGATGTCCGGAAGAACAGAAGGCTGCATTCCCATGGCCATCAAACTATCTTTTGACATTTTGGTTTTAATGGGATCAATGAATTTAAAATCTATTTTTGGATTTATTTTTCTGAAATTTTCCAGCATAAATTTCGTTTCGCTCTGCAATTGTTTAAAGCTTGCAGGAAAATCTCCTTCAAGGTAAACTTCTACCGTTACCGGTTTTTTCACAGATTCCAATACTTTGATCGTATTATCGGAAAGGGTATATCTTTTCTCTTTTGTTAAATCCAATCGGATTCCCGTAACTGCTAAAATGATAACTAACGGAAGGATCACAAACAGTAAAATTCCTAATGGAGATTTGAATGATATCTTCTTCATAATTCTACTTCTTTTTATTGATAAAATGATTGGACAATGCTAATGTAAGGCCGATAACAAAAACGAAATACGCAATATCTTTAAAATCGATTAAACCTCTTGTAAACCCTAAGAAATGTTGGTAGAAACCGATATTCTGAAGAATAAAATCTGCGCCTCCCAATAGTTTATAACTTGCGAGCTGCTCGATTCCAAAATACATGATGAAACACATGAAAACGCCCAACAAATACGCCATAATCTGATTTTGAGACAGTGAAGATGCTAAAATGCCAACTCCTGAGAAAGTTGCAATCAGGATAATCAATCCGAAATAGCTTCCGAAGGTCATTCCCATGTCAATATTTCCTTCCGGAACACCTAAAACGTACACGGTATAAAGGTAAATTAATGACGGAATAAGACATAAAATCCCGACTACCCAAACGGAAAGAAATTTCCCAAATACCAAATCTGAAACTTTCAGAGGCTGAGAAAAAAGCCAGTTTAAGGTTCCCGTTTGTTGTTCTTCCGCAAAAGTTTTCATGGAAAGTGCCGGAATGATGAACATCAGCAACCAAGGAACTAAAACAAAATAACTTTGTAAAGAAGCCAGTCCGATTTCGAAAATATTAGAATCGTTATCGAAAAAAAACAAAAAAAGAGTACTTATTAAACTGAATGCGGCAATGATGATCCATGCGCTCCAGTTTCCAAAGTAACTCCAAAGTTCTTTTTTAAAAATTGCAATCATAGTTTTATTATCAAATGTTGATTGTTGTTGGTTGATCGTTGCTAGATTTCTCATCCATCAACTATAAACTGTTAACCAGCAACCAAATCATTACTTTTTCTTATTCTTATTAACCAGTTTCACGGTCATCATGATCAAAAATACCAAAACGAAAAATCCGGCGATTAATTGCCACCAATATTCAATGACCTGAGATTTTAAGATCACGGTGAAGACAACCAGAAACAAAATGAAGGTTGCAATCTCGTTGGCCTGTCTTAATTTTATATTCGCTGTTTCCAGTGTACTTCCGTTGAGTTCTTTCAGTTTTAAAACCTTCTTCCAGCACCAGTAATGATAAATCGCCAAACCGATTAGGAAGGTCAGTTTTAAATGAAACCAAGGCATCTTCATCAGTCCGGAATTCAAAAAAATCATCACCAAACCGCAAACCGCCATGATTACGCCCGCCGGAACGGTAATGATATTCCACAGTCTTCTCGCCATGAATGTGTACTGTTCCCTCAAAATGTTCTTCTTTTCTTCGGGAAATTCATCGGTATCTTTATAGTAAACAAAAATTCTCACGAGATAGAAAATCCCCGCAAAATAGCTTACCATGAAGATAATGTGAAGCGCTTTTATTATAGTGTAAAGCATTTGAAAAAAATAATGGCAAATATAATGTTAATGATAAAAATATTTGATAGAAAATAGAATAAATATTGGGTTTGTTGTTTTATGTTTAGAATTCATTATTCTTTTGAATCTAAACCTTAAATAATTGTCTTCTTATAAAAAGGATAACTATTGAATTGAAACAACCATTTCCTAGCCCGGATTGAGCGGCAT
>DKLU01000386.1 GCA_002455915.1 Chryseobacterium sp. UBA6632 | reverse complement strand
CAATAACTTCACCGAATGGTTTAAGATTATTTTAGCCGAATACAAACATCATTTTTAGAACAATGAAGAAATTAATAGTCGCTTTTGCCTTTTTATTAGGATCTTTTTCATTTGCTCAAAAATCTACGGTATTTGATACAGCCAACTACTCGATAAACGTTCCGGATGGCTGGAAAACCACCAATGACAGCGATATTATTAACATTTTCCCTTCCGGAGAAATGGGAGCAATCACTATTTCCGAATATCACGACCTTGCTCTTCCCAAAGAGGAAACTAAAAAATTCGTCCTTGCCCTTTACCAATCTGCCGATGACGAGAGTAAAGTGAAAAGCAGCAAAGGAAAAAAGGGATATACAGAATATTTTTACGAATATCTGGATCCAAAAGACAATCTTTTTTGGATAACCAAGGTTTTTCAGAAAGACAAAGACCTGTATTTAATTTCCATTAATTGTAATCAAAAATACTGGAACGGGCATTTTATGATGCTTTTCAACGAAGCCTTTAACAGTTTTAAAATAAAGAAATAGAAATAAATTTAAATATGAAGAAAACAGCCTTGTACGACAAACACGTTTCTTTGGGAGCTAAAATCGTACCTTTTGCAGGTTTTGAAATGCCTGTGCAGTATTCCGGAGTTACAGAAGAGCATTTTGCCGTTAGAGAAAAAGCAGGATTGTTCGATGTTTCTCACATGGGACAGTTTTTTATTGAAGGTCCCGGTTCTAAAGAGCTTTTACAATTCGTTACAACAAACAATGTAGATGCTTTGGAAAACGGAAAGGCACAATATTCTTGTCTACCCAACGAAAACGGAGGTATTGTAGATGATTTGATCGTTTACAAAATGGCAGACGAAAAATATTTTGTGGTTGTAAACGCTTCAAATATTGATAAAGACTGGAATCATATTTCAAAATACAACACTTTTGGAGCAAAAATGACGAATGCTTCTGACGACATGTCTTTATTGGCAGTTCAGGGTCCGAAAGCGACTGAAATTCTTCAGAAATTAACAGAAACTAACCTTTCGGAAATTCCTTACTATCACTTTACAGTAGGCTCTGTTGCAGGAGTTAGCGATATTATTATTTCAAACACTGGCTACACAGGAAGTGGCGGTTTTGAGATTTATTTTAACAATGATTCTGCGGAAAAACTTTGGGATGCCATCATTGAAGCGGGTGCTGAAGAAGGAATTATCCCTTGCGGATTGGCTGCCAGAGATACTTTGAGACTAGAAAAAGGATTCTGCCTTTACGGAAACGATATCGATGATACTACGTCTCCGATTGAAGCGGGATTAGGCTGGATCACGAAATTCGATAAAGATTTTGTATCTAAAGATACTTTCGCAAAACAGAAAGAAGAAGGCGTTACCAGAAAATTGGTTGCTTTTGAATTGACAGATAAAGGAGTTCCAAGACACGATTATCCGGTTGTAGATTCAGAAGGAAACGTGATCGGAAAAGTAACTTCCGGAACTCAGTCTCCTATGAAAAAAGTAGGTTTGGGTCTTGCTTATGTAGACAAGCCTTACTTCAAATTGGGTTCTGAAATCTTCATTCAGGTAAGAAACAAAAATATATCTGCAAAAGTGGTGAAAGCTCCTTTTGTATAATGGAATATTGTTTAAAATAGAAAAACCGTCTCGTACATTTTACGAGACGGTTTTGTTTTTTAGGAGCTTATTCCGGCTATCCGCTGTATCTTTTTTCGACGGCTTCCGCTTCGCTACAGCCGCCGAAAAAAGGATGCCGCTCCTATCCGGGCTAGGCCTCAGTCTTTACTATTTTATTCGTCCACTTTCATTTGGACTTTCTGTATGTTGCATTTTATTCCCCGCAATTTGTTTGGAACTTCCTGCAACTGTATTTTATTTCCCGCAATTTGTTGGAGACTTCCTGCAATTGTATTTTGTTTCCCACAATCTGTTTGAGACTTCCTGCAATTGTATTTTGTTCCCCACAAATTGTTTGAGACTTCCTGCAATTGTATTTTATCTCCCGCAATTTGTTTGGAACTTCCGTCAATTGTATACTCCCAAAACTCTTCTAAAAACCTAACGGGTTTTGAAAACCCGTTAGGTTTGATATTTTACTTACTGAAACTTTACTAAAAAATTAATTTTAATTAGCAAAAAGACAGATGATATTAAAAAAGGAATTCCGCCTAGTAACGATAATCTATCCAAACTAGATTCTGAAAAATCTTTAATTAAAACAAAAAACGCCAACATTAAAGCAATACAAAATGTATTTATTAAAATTTTCTGTAGCTTCCAAACCTTCACTTTCAAAATGATTAAAAGCAGTATTTGAAAAATTAAAGATAAAAATGCAACAGGTAATAATCTTCCATCATAAGAATCAAATTTATTGAAATGTATTCCCTCAGTTAAAATAAATTTAGGACTTAAAACTTCAAATATTAGCAAGATACCCAAACCATGCCCAGCACCTATTACGATTACAGCATTTAGAATAACGGTAAGAATTACTAAAAAATTCAGTTTTTTCATTTATGATGGTAGCTAATCAACTTATTATTCTGCAACGCCAAAAAATTCTTTCAGTGCTTCAACATTCTTTTTATCATTGCCTACGAAAATTTCATTATCAGTAATAAAAACAGGACGCTTCAAAAAAGTATAATGATCAAGAAGCAATTCTTTGAAATCCTTTTCCCCTAAAGATTTTACATCCAAGCCTCTCAACTTAATCTGAGTCGATTTCTTACTAAATAAGGCTTCATACGATTTTGTTTTATCATACATTTCAGCCAGTTCTTCTTCCGTGATCGGTTCTTTTCTGATTTCTCTCTTTTCCCAATCTGATAAATCGAATTGCGCTAAAATCTTTCTGCAAGTATCGCAGGTGTTAAGGTGAAAAACTTTCTTCATAATTAAATTTTAAACCTCAAAATTAAGGCTAAATAAGAGATTCTGAAAATTATTAAATATCTTTATTGAAATTTAAAAAAATGGAGAACAAACCTATCACTTTTCAGTTTATTTCAGAGCCTTCAGATGTGAACTATGGAGGAAATGTACATGGAGGAAGCGTTATGAAATGGATCGATCAGGCAGGTTATGCGTGTGCAACCACTTGGAGCGGAAATTATTCGGTAACCGTGTATGTTGGCGGAATACGTTTCTACGAACCTATAAAAATCGGGGAAATTGTAAAGGTAGAAGCCCAGGTAATTTATACAGGTTCTTCGAGCATGCACATTTCCATTAATGTATTTTCAAGAAATCTGAAACAGCCTAATTTTGATAAAAAAACACATTGTATCATCGTTTTTGTAGCGGTTGACGAAAATGGTAAGAAACTTCCCGTTCCCAAATGGATTCCAGAAACCGAAGAAGAAAAGCAGCAGGAACAATATGCCAAACGTCTGATGGAGCTAAGAACGCAGATTGAAGATGAAATGAAGCCGTTTTTATAATATTTAAAATTATCCTATATTTGCCCTATAAAAGGAAATGGTGTTCTTCCTTACCCAACCGCCTTCAAAAGCTGATGACGCCTGATTAAAAGATTATTAACAGTAATTAAATCAGGAAAAATATGCCTAAAAATCAACGAGCACTCAGAACGAAAACTGTTTTTCACACTAAATTTTTCTTCAGGAAATACCCTGCGTTGCCTTATATTGCGAAATGGCTTTCCATCAGTTTAATCATTGGTGCTTTGGTAGGAACGGCCTCGGCGGGCTTTTTACAGTCATTGGAATGGGCAACCCAGTTTCGGGAAAATCATATCTGGATCATTGCCTTTTTACCTGTTGCCGGTTTTTTGGTCGGACTTCTCTATTTTTACTTCGGGAAAAATGTGGAAGCCGGAAATAATCTTTTGATTGAAAGCATTCATGAGCCGAAGGAAATTATTCCTTTCAAAATGGTACCTTTTGTTTACCTAGGAACTATTTTCACGCACTTTTTCGGAGGTTCGGCGGGTCGCGAGGGAACCGCTTTACAAATGGCTGGCGCGATTGCCGATCAACTTACCAAACCTTTCAGATTAGATCAAAATGAAAGAAGAATACTGATCATTTCAGCGATTGCTGCCGGATTTGGTTCTGTTTTCGGAACACCTTTAGCAGGAGCTGTTTTCGGACTTGAAGTTTTTCTGATTGGTAAAATTCGTTACAATGCTATTTTTCCTGCGTTTGCATCCGCGATTTTAGCCGATTGCGCAACGAATCTTTGGAACGTAAAACATACCCACTATCACATTGATTTTATTCCGAAACTTGAATTTATGCCTATTGTATACAGTGTTTTGGCAGGAATTGCCTTTGGAATCTGTGCCGCAGCGTTCAGTAAAATAATTCATTGGGCAGGCTCAATTTTTAAATCTAAAATAAAATATCCACCGCTTCGTCCGGCTATCGGTGGAATTATTGTTGCCATAGCCGTTTTTACTATTGGAACGACGAGATATATAGGCTTGGGAATTCCAACCATCGTTGAATCTTTTGAAAAACAACTTCCTTTGTATGATTTTGCTTTAAAAATGATCTTTACGATTGTCACACTTTCGGCAGGATTTAAAGGCGGTGAAGTCACCCCGTTATTCTTCATCGGAGCTACTTTGGGAAGTGCTCTGTCATTACTTATTCCGCTACCATTTGGATTATTGGCGGGAATGGGTTTTGTGGCTGTTTTCGCCGGAGCAACCAATACCCCACTCGCCTGTATGCTGATGGGCATTGAATTATTCGGTGCCGAAAGTGGCGTTTATATTGCTATTGCGTGTGTTGTTTCTTATTTACTATCAGGAAACAACAGCATTTATACTAAACAGAAAATCGGAGAAGCAAAAAACAAAAGATTCGAACATCTGAATGATAAAAGTTTCTCAGATCTATAGAAATTGGTTGATAGTTGATAATTGTTAGTTTTTTGTGTAAGATTCGTAATTTTATGAAAACTAAAAACGATCAACCGCCAACCAACAACCATCAACTAGGAATATGTTTGATTATCGATTAAAAGTTTTTCATACGGTAGCTTCAAGATCGAGCTTTACAAAAGCGTCGGAAGAACTGAACATTTCTCAACCCGCGGTTACCAAGCACATTAAAGAAATAGAAAATCAGCTGAACACCAAGTTATTTGATCGAAGAGGAACGTCGATTCAGTTGACGCAAAGTGGCAGAATTCTGTTTGAATATACTGAAAAAATCAGAAATATTTACCGTGATCTGGAGTTTGAAATCAATCAGATCAACCAACAACATAAAGGGAAATTAATCATCGGAGCGAGTACAACTGTTGCTCAATATATTTTACCTGAAATCTTAGCTAAATTCAATTCATATTACAAAGACATTAAAATTGAATTGATTACGCACAACACGGAAATGATTTCGGAATTACTAAAAGAAGGAAAAATTGATTTGGGGATTATCGAAGGAGAATCTCAATCAAATTATTTTGATTATCAAATATTTAAACCTGATGAAATTGTACTGGTTGCAAAATCGAATCATTCTTTAGCCAATAAAACTTTGAATCTTAAAGATTTGTATGATCTGGAATTAATTTTCAGGGAGCAGGGTTCAGGTTCGCTGGAATTTATTCAAAATCGATTGAAGAAAAAAGGAATTAGTATTGAAAACCTGAATGTTGTGATGCAACTGGGAAGTAGCGAAAGTATTAAAAATTACCTTTTACATTCGGATACGTTGGCTTTCCTGTCGATTAGTACCGTTTTAAACGAACTGAAAAACAACCAATTAACGATTATTGATATTAAAAATTTCAGTATCGAAAGAAACTTTCGTTTTATTCTTCCAAAGGGCGAACAATCTGAATTGATAAGACTATTCCTGAAATTCATCAATCAATTATAAGGTTTAAATCCAACAACAATCAACTAGAAACCATCAACCAACCTATAACTAAAAGTTATCAATTATAACAAAATACAATTTACTTTGTAATACTAATTTGTAGAATTTTGAACCATCAATTTAAAATTTTACAAAATGAAATATTTCATTCAAAATGAAAATATAAAGAAAATTGTTTTCATTCTATTGGCTGTTTTCTGTTTAACTCCTTTTATTTCTTCTCCAATTGCTTTGCTTTTAGGTTTTATTCTGGCTGTTTTTATGGGAAATCCTTTTGAGAAAAGTTTACATCAATACATTCATTTATTATTACAAATTTCAATCGTTGGATTGGGTTTTGGATTAAAACTGAATGAAGCTCTGGAAGCCGGAAAATCGGGTCTAATATTGACATTCATCAGTATTTTCACCGTTATGATTTTAGGATATTTTATCGGGAAAATGCTGAAACTGGAAAGACCTTTATCTTATCTCATTTCCGTGGGAACAGCGATTTGTGGCGGAAGTGCGATTGCCGCGACTTCTCCGATTATTAAACCGAGTACAAAGCAAATTTCTTTGGCACTGGCGATCATTTTTACATTGAATTCTATTGCGTTGTTTGTGTATCCGGCAATTGGACATTGGCTGAATCTTTCTCAGGAACAATTCGGGTTGTGGTGCGCGGTCGGAATTCACGATACAAGTTCGGTTGTCGGCGCCGCAAGTAAGTACGGAAATGAGGCCTTAAAAGTGGCGACAACGGTAAAATTAGCCAGAGCTTTATGGATTATTCCGATGTCTTTGATTACGATGATTATTTTTAAAAATAAAGAATCGAAAGTTAAAATTCCGTGGTTTATCGGATATTTTATTCTGGCGATTTTACTAAATACTTATTTTCCTTTTTTTGATACATTAAGCTCAGGAATTACGATTATTGCGAAATCAGGATTGAATTTAACTTTATTTTTAATTGGTTCTACCCTCTCGATTCAGACGTTAAAAACGATTGGTTTTAAACCTTTGGCTCTAGCCGTTTTTCTTTGGGTTTTTATCAGTTTGGGAAGTCTGCTTTTTATTATGAATTAGATGGCAAATTTTGATGGAATATCCCATTTCCTAGCCCCGATCGCAGCATTTGTTTGAGCTCATTTTATGTGTTTCGGCGGGGGCAGCTTC
>DKLU01000105.1 GCA_002455915.1 Chryseobacterium sp. UBA6632 | reverse complement strand
TGCTTATGCTGATATTCAAGCAATCTCAACATCGTTTTTTTGTCATACGTTTTAAGCTTTTGGTTATCTCTTTGGCTCTCTTTAGATTGTGTAAATATCTTCTCATTAAAATTCAGTACATCTTCCGTTGTATTCAATTTTTTGAGGAGTTCTTTAATCTTCGGGTCTTTCAGCTTGTCTGGATGTTCCAGCTTAAGCATGTCATGATAAATTTTGGTGTAATTGGGTCTCATATCCTAGCTGTGTGTGTTCTATTCTACATCATTTCTTTTCTGCAACCATCTGTGTAATGTGCTTTTAGGGATAGAATATTCCTTAATAACCTCACCTTGAGTCATCTCTCCAGATAAAATTCTTTTCATTATAAAATCCTTAATTTCATGCGTATATATATTCTTTCTGCAATCAGGCATTTTTTCAGATTTCTGAGGGTTTTTGTGTACGGCAGAAGGCGGGGCATACAGGATAAGATGAGAACTGTAAAGTCTGAAAAAATCATACTCTAATAGTTTACAGAATCTCAGCAGAATTTCTGTATCGATAGATTTGCTTTTGTAAACATTTTCAATAAATTCTTCATCTTTATTTAAAAAATTACATATTCTTTCAATCGTAATTTTTTTTTCGTCTACTCGCTCTTTAATAAAATGTCCTATATGTATCTCTTTGTATAGCATTGTGTATGTAATGTTTATCGTTAAACAATATACATTAGATCAATAGGTAAGCCAATCTGTTTTATTCAGATAAAAGTTTTTCTTCCTTTATTGTTGATATAAAGAAAAATTAGAATTATGATTTATTTTATTCAGTGTAATGTATAATGATTAGATATGATAATATATCCAAAGAATTACTCTTAAATACATCCTAAGAGTCCTATTCGTATTGTCGTGAGCGATCATCCTTTCATTTAATCTCGTAAAATTTCATATTTCCAAACTCTTCCCCATAAGTCTGAATTACATCTTACCTATTAAAGCTCTCTCATGTATCTTATATAATTTTTAGTTGTTAATTTTTCCCTTTAATACTGTGATTGCAGCAATTTGTTTTTTCCGTCAAGATTTTATTGATAAAAATTAACCAACATTTGTTCTTCAAATATAAAAAATCCTAATTAATAACTACAAAAAAATATATTAAAAAAAACGTTAAAATTAATATTATGTTAAAAAATATACAATAAATGGACGTTTGTGTGAAATAAAATATAGTTTTTGTGGTATTAATTAAGAAAATTTATTTTGTGTAAATTATTTTAAACTCTCTACATTTGTGGTTCAGTTTTACACATGAAATTATTCGATTTTTCTCAGAAAATTAATTATAAAAACGAGTTGTTGGCAGGGCTTACCGTGGCAATGACCATGATTCCGGAGTCGCTTTCTTTTGCTATTTTGGCAGGGCTTTCTCCATTAACGGGGCTTTATGCTGCCTTCATGATGGGATTGGTCACCGCAATTTTCGGCGGACGTCCCGGAATGGTTTCCGGTGGAGCAGGAGCCACCATCGTTGTTTTAATTGCTTTAATTAAAACTCATGGAATAGAATATCTTTTCGCAACCGTTATTCTTGCAGGTATTTTTCAAATGCTGGTGGGAATTTTTAAACTTGGAAAATTCGTAAGATTAATCCCACAACCTGTAATGTATGGTTTTCTGAATGGTTTGGCAGTCATTATTTTTATGGCTCAGGTTGAACAATTTAAAATAACCGATGCAAACGGAGTGACAAGTTGGCTTCAAGGTACAACCTTATATATAATGTCGGGGTTGGTTGCTTTAACCATCGCGATTGTTTACTTTTTTCCTAAAATTACAAAAGTAGTTCCGGCTTCTTTAGTTGCTATTTTAATTGTCTTTGGAGTTGTTTTAGGTTTTGGAATTAATACAAAAACAGTTGCAGATATCGCTCACATTAGCGGAAGTCTTCCAACTTTTCATATTCCAAGCATTCCATTTTCCCTAGAAACTTTACAAATTATCTTTCCTTATGCCTTAATTATGGCAGGAGTCGGTTTGATTGAATCATTATTAACATTATCAATGGTTGATGAGATCACAAATTCAAAAGGAAGCGCCAATAAAGAATCTGTTGCTCAAGGTTTGGCAAATATAACCAATGGTTTCTTTGGCGGAATGGGCGGTTGTGCTATGGTTGCCCAAACGTTGGTTAATTTAAATGCAGGTTCCAGAGCCAGACTTTCCGGAATTATTGCATCCATTACCATTTTAATTATCATTTTAGTTGGGGCTCCATTTATCGAAAGAATTCCGATGGCAGCTTTGGTTGGCGTGATGATGATGGTTGCCATCAGTACTTTTCAGTGGGTTTCGATTAGAATTGTAAACAAAATGCCAAAATCCGATATTTTTGTTGGAATGACGGTGGCTTTAATTACGATTGTTCTTCACAATTTAGCGTTGGCAGTTTTGGTTGGAGTGATAATTTCAGCCTTGGTTTTTGCGTGGGATAATGCGAAAAGAATTCGAGCTAGGAAATATATCGACGAAAATGGTGTTAAATATTACGAAATTTTCGGACCATTATTCTTCGGCTCTGTCACAACATTTACAGATAAGTTCGATCCTGCAAACGATCCGAATGAAGTGGTCATTGATTTCAAAGAAAGCCGAATTGTAGACATGAGCGCCATCGATGCTTTGGATAAATTGTCAAAAAAATACAATCAGCTCAATAAAAAACTTCATTTAAAACATTTGAGCGAAGATTGTATTAAAATGCTGAAAAATGCAGAAGCCGTTATCGAAGTCAATATCCAGGCAGACCCGACGTATAAAGTAATGCCTGAAAGGTAGGGGGGGTAGGGTTTGAGAGTAAGAGTGTTTTGGTTCTTTGATGACTGGATAGGCTATAGTCCCGAAGGGAGGGTTTAAAACAGAATCGTATGTAATGCGATTTAAAAACAAGGTCATATTAATCGTCTTAGAAAATCAGCGCAATCCGCAAAATCAGCGCGAGAAAAAACTTTATAAACCCAAACAAGGACTGCAAAATAAAATTTACAGCCCTTGTTCTTTAGGTTACTAATGTATTTGCAATGAAATCAGGCACCAAAGCATAGTGTGACAACTTCATGCTGATCGAAGCTCTACCGCTCGTCAACGTTCTCAGATCAGAAATATATCCAAAAGTAGAAGCCAAAGGAACTTCCGCTGTGAAGATTTTTCTTCCTGATTTTTCATCAATCGAAGTGATCATTCCTCTTCGTTTGTTGATATCGGCAGTCACAGCTCCTGTGTAATCCTCAATTGTTTGAATCTCAACTTTCATAATGGGTTCCATTAATTTCGGTTTACAAGATTTTCCAATTTCTCTGAAACCATTGATCGCTGCCATCTCAAAATCAAAAGCATGAGAATCCACTTGATGAACGGATCCATCCAAAAGCGTCACTTTCATGCTTTCCAGAGGATTTCCACTCAACGGCCCGTTTTCCATTGCTTCTCTGAAACCTTTCTCAACAGACGGAATAAATTCACTCGGAATCACACCACCTTTAATTTGATTAATGAATTCCAAACCGATTTCATTATCTTCACGAGGTCCAATTTCAAAAGTGATGTCGGCAAATTGTCCGCTTCCACCGTTTTGTTTAGAGAGTTTTTCTCTGTGTCTTCTGGTTTCCGTTAAAATTTCCTTGTACGAAACTTTCGGTTTTCCTTGATTAATTTCAATTCCATGATTCAATCGGATTTTTTCTAAAGTCACTTCAAGATGCAGTTCTCCCAAACCACTTAACAAAGTTTCTCCCGTTTGTCGGTCTCTTTCAACAATCAACGACGGATCTTCTTCCTGAATTTTAGCTAAAACCAAACCGAAAGATTTTTCATCAGCATTCGTTTTCGGCTCAATCGAAACACGGATAACAGGAGCAGGAATTGTGATGGCTTCAAGCAAAACAGCTCGTTCAATGGATGATAAAGAATCACCCGTTTTCGCATCTTTTATCCCTGTCAAAGCAACAATATCTCCTGCTTTTCCTTCTTCAATCGTTAACGTTTTGTCCGACTGCATCTGCAAAATCCTCGAAATCCTGAAACTTTCACCTGTTCTTACATTCTGAATTGTGTCACCGGATTTTATACTTCCTGAATAAATTCTAAGCATTGCCAATTTCCCCATATGTTTATCAATTACAACCTTGAAAACCAATCCTGAAAAAGTTTCTTTTTCATTCCTCTGCAATTCAATTGTTTCTTCAGTTTTCGCATTTTTTCCTTTAACAGAAGGCAATTGATTCGGAGCTGGAAGATAATTAACGATCGCATCTAGCAAAGGCTGAACTCCTTTATTTTTAAATGCAGAACCACATAAAACAGGAACTAAACTCCGTGTCTGACAAGTTCTTTGAATTGCTTCAAAAATCATTTCCTCAGAAATTTTAGTTTCAGAATCCATAAATTTTTCAAAGAAAATTTCATCAAATTCGGCTAAAGTTTCCATTAATTTCATTCTCCATTCGTTAGCTTCTGATTGATAATTTTCAGGAATGTCTTTTTCAACAATCGTTTCTCCATTTTCATCGATCCAATACAAAGCTTTTTGTTTGATTAAATCGATAACGCCTTCAAAATTGTCTTCAGAACCAATCGGAATTTGCAAAGCCAAAGGAACTGCATTCAGTTTGGTTTTAATTTCATTAAAAACAGCAAAGAAATCGGCTCCGATTCTGTCCATCTTATTAATGAAACAAATCTTTGAAATTCCATGTTTCTCAGCTTGGAACCAAACATTTTCTGTTTGTGGCTGAACTCCAGAAGAAGCGCAGAAAACAGCAACAACGCTATCCAAAACCCGCAAGGAACGTTCAACTTCCACTGCAAAATCAATGTGTCCCGGAGTATCAATGATGTTGATATTGAAAACATGATCATCTTTTTTCCATTGTGTGGAAATCGCTGCAGATGAAATCGTAATTCCTCGGTTTCTCTCCTGAATGTCTTTATCCATCGTAGTATTTCCATCGTCTACGTTTCCAATTTTGTGGATCATTCCAGTGTAATAAAGCAATCTTTCCGTGAGCGTTGTTTTTCCTGCATCGACGTGTGCTATAATCCCTATATTTCGTGTGTTGTATTTCATTTTGTTTAATTTAAATTGTTGATTTTTAAGGTTGTTCTGAATTTTAGGCACAAAAATTCCCTGTCCTTACGTTTCATTTTTGTAAGAAATTGAATTTTACTTTCGTGAAAAATATCAGATCACCTTTTCGAATAATTGAAAAGCTGAAAGTAGGGTAGCAAAAAAGACCTATCTGAATAGATAGGCCTTCGTTATATTTTTTGTTTTATAAAGGTCGATCGTTATTCAGATAAATATTCAGTGCTACCAAAGTACACAGCTCTGATAGGATTGCTTAAAGTTATAATATTTATCATTTTTGTTGACATTGTTGATTGTTAATCGGTTGCGAAATTAGAAAAAATATTTTAACAGCAAAAACTTTTTTTGATTTTTTTTCAAAGGACAAAAAATTGACAAATATTGCATTGCTACATTCGTTCAGCAAATGATATCAGAAAATCTTGGCTGAGTGAAACGCCTTTGCTAACGAAAAATATACATAATGATTTTCAAGAAAACCTTTGCGATCTTTGCGTTAAAAAATGATTGGTATTTAGTTCAAATTATAAAAATATCTTAAAACGCAAAACTACATTTCTACATTAATTTAAAAATTCTATCTTTGGAAAGAATTGAAATGATTCGACTAAAAAAACTAACGATGAAAAACTTGAAATCAATTAAATCTTTTTCAAGAAAAAGCTAAATAAAAATTTTAACTTATAAGGTTTGAAAACAGATATCGACATCCACAATCACTCACATTTTTCTTTTGATTTGTGGCTTACTTTAAGATCG
>DKLU01000252.1:5379-6036 GCA_002455915.1 Chryseobacterium sp. UBA6632 | reverse complement strand
CAATTTTTCCTTCTTTATTGATATAAAACTCAAGATTAATTTTACCTTGAATTCCAAAATCAGCAAATAAGCTCATAAAATTATCATGAAAATCTTTTTCAAAGACAGATTTCCCTTTCGGATACTTTGCAGAAATCACAAAGTTATACGCGTTATAATTTGCCTTGTAATTACTCATTAAATCTTTAGGACAAATAATAAATTCGGTAATAGAAGCTATTTTATTTTCTTTAACAACAGCTGGTTGCCAATTTTTAAGATTTTTAAGAATATTTAATGATAAATTATATGCACATTTGTTAGCAGTTATATTTGCAGTATCATTATCTTTTATAATCTTTATTCCTGCATCTTTTGTTACAATAATCCGTGGTTGATAGATCTCATTTTCATCACACTCAGTAAAATTATTACTCACAAGATAATCATGAACTTCTTTATAAAAAGTAGCATCACCTCCTTTATAAAAACTTTGTCCTGATGGATATTCATCTAAAATTTGAGATCTAAACTGTAAACTGGCTATAAAAAAAATAACAATAATATTTTCTTAATCTCCATGGTCAAAATGATCTGATGTAAAATTGATTTTAATAACTTTTTTAGAAACCACAACTTTACCATCTTTCATGGCTGGCTTCCATTTCTTTTTCACTT
>DKLU01000252.1:0-5334 GCA_002455915.1 Chryseobacterium sp. UBA6632 | reverse complement strand
GTCACTTTTTTGATAGCGAATTTCATATCATCAATGAACATTTCGCTGTCTTTTACTTTGGGCAAAACATCAAGATTACTGACTTTCCCGTCTGGATTTACATCAAAAACGAAAACAAATTGCCCATTCACTGCATATTTTTGCAGATCAATATAGGCATGAACCATTTTGAGAAATTCATTCGCGAAAGCAGAATCCCCATCAGGAAATTCTGCCGTCTGCGAATTTATATTTTCTTTTTGAATTTGATTTTGAGATTGAGTTTCCTGAGAATATCCTTTAAAACCGATAAAGAATAAAAGTAAGGTTATTATAGTTTTTTTCATAAATTTTTACATATCAGCTGACATGGAAGAGAAATTCATCCTCAGCTTCATTTCAGATTTTATCGGTTGGCCGTTACACGTTGCCGGAGACCAGTTTTTCTTGATTCTTCTTACTACGTATTGCATATCATCAAAGAAAACTTCACTGTTCAATACTTTTGGATCGCCCATTACATCAATTACCTTTCCTGTTGCATCGATCGTAAGTGTAAATGTGAAATCACCAGTTAATGTATAAAAATCTGAATTGAGATAAGTATACATATATTTTCGGAGAACTTCTTTATAAGCAGCCGCTCCGCCTTCATACGCTGCGGGTTTGAAATCTGTACAGTTTTTTGCTGCAATCTGCAAAAAAGGCTCTTTAATATCTATTTTTAAAAGGTTCTTGTTGTTTTCTACGATAAAAGATTCATCCCTGTCTTCCAAATCTGTCTGCGCAAATGCGAAATTTGCTGCAAAAAGTCCTATAAATAATGCTATTGCTTTCATAGTATAATTTTTTCAATTGATAGTTTATCAGGAGCCAAAATTACGCCAAAAAAAGAAAGAAACTCCACTTAAAAGAGAAGTTTCCTGTAAAATATTTTTATGATAAATTGACCTCATCAAGCTGTCTGAGCTTTACTTCCCGTTTCCTTTAACATCAATGAAACGATGATTGCTAAAACAATTCCTGAGATCCAAAATAAAATGGAATGCTGAAAATGTAAATCTCCTGCAGAATCTCCTAAACTTTTTCCGAACCATCGGCTGAAAACCGGGCTCAGTAAAGTCGTAACTCCGAATGTGATGAAATTGATCGCTCCCGTTGCACTTCCTTTTACAAAATCAGGATTTGCTTCTTTAATAACAGAATAAGGAATCATCGCCGCTCCGGATCCCAGACCAAGAATAAACATACTAATCTTCGCAGGATATAATTCCGGAAGATAGATTAATTGTAACAAACTTAAGATCATCACCACAGCTCCAGCAACCAAAACTGGTTTTCTGCGACCTATTTTATCGGTAATAAAGCCTAATAACGGACACCCGAAAACCCAGCCAAAAGCGACCATCGCACTTGTAATCGCGGCATCATGAAAGACAAACTGCTTATCTTTTTCAAAAAAAGCAACCGCCCAGGTCATTGCAAATATCGTGGTAGGCGCAAACAAAAGCCCGGAAATAATTCCACAAAGCCATGATTGAGGATTCTTAAAAACAATTTTATAAGGTTCTAAATATCCCATAGGTTTTGTTACTGTTTCTGTAGATTCTTCTGCTTTTTTCTCTTTAGGAATAACGAAAAATAATCCGAAAGCAGTGATAATGGTGGCAATTCCTGACCAAAGCCAGAAGGTATCAATATTCACTCCTTCTTCCACCCAAGGTCCAACCACAAATTGTCCGGCCGTTCCGCCCAGCATTCCGATACATTGTGTAAAACCAATTGCTGTAGCCAATGACTTTGAAGAAAAACCTTTACTTGCAAGATACACACATCCCGGAAAAGCAAAAGCACAACCCGCGCCCTGTAATAATCTTCCGGAAACTCCGGCGACCTGACTTGAAATTAAAAATAACAAACACCCAATTCCTAAAATCAGCGTTCCTACGAAAAGTGACTTTTTGCCACCAAATTTGTCTAACGCAATTCCCGCAATCAAACTGCAGGTAGAATAGGTGTAATAATAGGTTCCGACCATGCTGATCAGTTTCAGTTCGGTCGTATTAAAATTATTAACCAGTTCAGGAATCATTACCGCCGGTGCCGATCGGATCACATAATCTAAAAAATAGAAAACAAGCCCGAAAACCCAAGCGATAACGTAGAATTTCTTCAAAGATGCATTCATTATAGCAAATCTTTAATATGTTTATAGTTTGTTTTTACAGTATCTAATGCCTCTTCCATTTTTCCGCCAAGCATTAATTGCGCCATCGATTTTGTCATTCCCAATACCTGATCGAATTCAATTTTCGGAGGTAAAGCCAATGCGTTTGGATTCGTGAAAATATTTAACAAATAAGGTCCGTTATGCTCCAAACATTCTTTAATTGAACTTTCAACATCATCAGGATGGTGAACATTTTTTCCGGTATACCCCATTGCCTGTGCGATCATGGCAAAATCAGGATTAATCATGTCGGTTTCATTATCGGGCATTCCGCCTACTTCCATTTCTAATTTTACCATTCCCAATGCTCTGTTGTTGAAAACAATCAGCTTTACAGGTAATTTATACTGAAAAATGGTTGCCATATCGCCTAACAACATCGACAATCCACCGTCGCCGCACATCGCAATCACCTGTCGGTCGGGATGTGCTAACGAAGCGCCAATCGCCATTGGCATTGCATTCGCCATCGATCCATGATTGAATGATCCCAGCATTTTACGATCTCCGGTGCCGGTAATATATCTCGCGCCCCAAACACAACACATCCCCGTATCCACCGTGAAAATGGCATTATTTTTAGCCAACTGATCTAAAGTATGCGCTACAAATTCCGGCTGAATGGCATTTTCCGTTCCTCGGTCTTTCACATAAATCAATTGGTTTTCTTTTACTTTTTCATAAAATTCCAATTGCTGGTTTAGGAAATTAATATCAGTTTTTTCTTTTAGCAAAGGTAATAAGGCCTTAATCGTTTCTTTCACATCACCTGCAAGACCCAATTCCAACTTAGCCCTTCTGCCTAAACGTTCCGGACTCTCATCGATCTGAACAATTGTATTTTTAACAGGCATGAATTTCTCATACGGAAAATCAGTTCCCAACAATAAAAGCAAATCTGCTTCGTGCATCGCATGATACGCAGAAGGTAATCCAAGAAGCCCTGTTAATCCCACTTCATTAGGGTTGTTTGGCTGAATCGCCATTTTTCCACGGAAAGAATATCCTACCGGCGCTTTTAAATATTTTGAAAGTTCCACAACTTCTGCATTAGAATGTTCAGCTCCAATTCCGCAGTAGATGGTTACTTTTTTACTTTCGTTAATTAAATCGGCCAATTGCTTCAATTCATCATCAGACGGACGAATAACCGGATTAGTTTTAAATATTTTATTCGAAGTCGTAGCTTCTTCAGCGTTCAGTTCCGAAACATCGCCCGGAAGCCCGATTACTGCAACTCCTTTTTTAGAAATCGCATGCTGAATGGCTGTCTGAACGGTTCTCTGAACCTGCTCAGGTCTTGTAATCATTTGGTTATAATGACTGCAATCGTCGAATAATTTAATTGTATTTGTTTCCTGAAAATAATCCATTCCCATTTCTTCACTCGGAATTGTGGAAGCAATCACCAACATCGGAACATGCGAACGATGTGCTTCATACACCCCGTTGATCAAATGCACGTGTCCCGGACCGCAACTTCCTGCACAAACAGCAAAACCATCAAGTTCTGCTTCTGCCGCCGCTGCATACGCTCCTACTTCTTCATGTCTTACATGAATCCATTCAATACTGCTTTTTTTAACGGCAATATTCAGATGATTCAAACTATCTCCTGTAACTGCATAAATTCTTTTCACATTTGCGTTCTTGAGCATCTCAACTATTTGCTCAGCTATGTTTTTAGCCATAATTAATATTTTTGGTGGTTAATGTATTCGAAAAAAAACGGATGTGAATATGGATTGAAAAGCATTCTATTCTTGTTTTAAAATAAATGCCTATCAAATGTAAGGAATAATAAATATTTTAAAGATTCTTAGTCATTAAAATTTAATTAAGAACACAAAAAAACTCCGCAATTTCTTGCAGAGTTTTTGTTATTTATTTTACAACTTCGATCTGATTTCTCAATAAATCTTCGAATTCGTCTCTTTTTCTGATCAGATGAGCTTTTCCGTCTAAGAAAAGAACCTCAGCAGGCTTTAATCTTGAATTGAAGTTTGAACTCATCTCAAAACCATAAGCTCCAGCATTACGGAATACCAAGATATCGCCTTCTCTTACTTCATTCAGCTTTCTATCCCAAGCGAAAGTATCTGTTTCACAAATATTTCCGACTACGGTATAAATTCTCTCTGCCCCTTTTGGATTAGATAAATTTTCGATTTGGTGATAAGAATCGTAGAACATTGGACGAATAAGGTGGTTGAATCCTGAATTTACTCCAACAAAAACCGTCGCTGTTGTTTGTTTAATCACATTAGCTTTCACTAAAAGATAACCGCTTTTTCCAACCAAGAATTTTCCTGGCTCAAACCAAAGTTCAAATTTTTTCCCAGTAGATTTTGAAAACTCAGCAATTACCTTTTCTACTTTTTTACCCAACGTTTTCACATCTGTTTCCTCTTCGCTGTCTTGATAAGGAATTTTGAAACCGCTTCCCATATCCAGATATTTCAGGTTTGGGAAATGTTCAGACAATTCAAGCATAATATCCAAAGCCTGCAGGAACACTTCAGGATCTTTGATCTCACTACCGGTATGCATGTGAAGACCTTCCACATTCAGGTTAGTAGATTTCATCACTCTTTCGATGTGACGAACCTGGTGAATAGAAATCCCGAATTTGCTGTCGATATGCCCCGTTGAGATTTTGTAATTTCCTCCTGCAAAAATATGCGGGTTGATTCTTACTAAAATCGGGTATGTATTTCCATATTTATTTCCGAATTGCTCAAGAATAGAGATATTGTCGATATTAATGTGTACTCCGAAAGTCATTGCTTCTTCAATCTCAGCAAGATCCACACAATTCGGGGTGAATAATATTTTTTCTTTTGAGAAACCTGCCTTAAGCCCAAGTTTCACTTCGTTTATCGATACACAATCCAAAGAAGCACCTAAGTTCTTGACATACTTAAGGATATTAATGTTTGTCAATGCCTTCGCTGCATAGAAGAACTTTGTGTGTTTTAAAAAAGAAGATGTAAGTTTTTCGTATTGCTCTTTTATAGACTCAGCATCATAAACATACACCGGTGTGCCAAATTCGTTGGCAATCTTTAATAATTCATTTGAATTCATAATTTCATTTTAGCATAAAAAAAGGCAGATTCTTCGAA
>DKLU01000388.1 GCA_002455915.1 Chryseobacterium sp. UBA6632 | reverse complement strand
ATTCACTTGCAAAGCAAAATTGACCATTCACAATTCACCTATAAAACAATCTGCTTTATAAACTCATCACTTTCGATGATTCCGTCACGAAGAACAACATTTCGTTTTGTTTGCGCCGCCACATCAGGTTCGTGAGTTACCACAATAATTGTTTTTCCTTCATTATTAATTTCCTGAAGAAGTTTCATGATGTCATGTGTTGTTTTAGAATCCAATGCTCCCGTAGGTTCATCCGCCAAAACAACTTTAGGATCGGTAATTAGCGCTCTTGCAATCGCCACTCTTTGCTTTTGTCCTCCGGAAAGTTCGTTGGGAAGGTGAGTCGCCCATTGCGCCAGACCTACTTTTTCAAGATATTCCATCGCTTTTTGGTTACGTTCTTTTCGGGGAACATTTTGATAATATAAAGGAAGAGCGACATTATCCAACGCCGTTTTATATCCAATCAAATTAAATGACTGAAAAATGAATCCCAAAAATTTACTTCTGTATTCCGCAGCTTTTACTTCTGATAAATGTTCGATAGGAACGCCATCCAACTCATAAGTCCCGGAATCTTTTTCATCAAGAATTCCGATAATATTCAAAAGGGTAGATTTTCCCGATCCCGAGCTTCCCATAATAGAAACAAACTCGCCTTCAGAAATATTAAGATTAATACCCTTGAGAACGTGCAACTTACTTTTTCCCGTATCGTATGATTTATGTAAATCCTGAATTACTAACATTAAGTGATGTATGTTTTTATAGCTAATAAGTAGATGATATTTTCGATTTGTTACAAGATTAAAAATTTATTGAATATTTTTATTGTTTAACTCATTACACCTTTATTTAAAGCAAATTATAAAAAAGTGTTTAATTGTAACTTTACAATTCCCTTTATTTTCCACACATATTCGTGGATAAGCCAATACCTATGCAGGTTTTATGTAAATGTGGAAAACTTTTGCGATTAAAAGTCAATCAATTACTCTTTAGCTCTTTCAAATACAGTTCTTTTTTTCGACCTTTGTGCTTCGCACGGCACAAGAAATAAAAACACTTACTATGTGAAAAATTTACACCAGTAAATCACAAAAAATCAAGTTGTTGAATATTTTTTGCACTTTATCCACAGTGATCTAATTATTTTAATTTTAAAGACATTTTAATATGGGAATTTTTGATAAAAGAGTAAGTTACAAACCATTTGAATATCCTGAGGTTCTTCAATTTGTAGAAGCTATCAACAAATCATTTTGGGTACATTCTGAAGTGGATTTTACTGCAGATGTTCAGGATTTTCATTCGCAGTTGGAACCACATGAAAAAAATGCGGTGAAAAACGCACTTTTAGCGATTGCACAAATCGAGGTTTCTGTAAAATCTTTCTGGGGAAATCTTTACAACCACCTTCCGAAGCCAGAACTAAACGGTTTGGGATCTACTTTTGCAGAATGTGAATTCCGTCACTCGGAGGCTTATTCTCGTTTGCTTGAGGTGTTGGGATACAACGAAGAGTTTACGAATGTTGTAGAAGTTCCTGCTTTAAAGAAAAGAATTGAATTTTTGTCTAATGTTTTAAAACATGCCAATTCTTCAACTCCTAAAGAGTATGTTTCATCTCTTTTATTATTCAGTATTCTTATCGAAAATGTGTCTTTGTTTTCTCAGTTTGCAATCATCCTTTCATTTACAAGATTTAAAGGTTACATGAAAAATGTTTCCAATATTATCGCTTGGACTTCGGTAGATGAGCAAATTCACGCTAACGGAGGAATTTATTTAATCAACAAAATTCGTGAAGAGCAACCTAACCTTTTAACAGATTCTGACATTGAAGACATCTATACTTTGGTAGATCAGTCGGTAGAACTGGAAGGTGAAATCCTTGATTGGATCTTTGAATTGGGTGAGCTTGATAAATTCTCAAAATTAGATTTGATCAACTTTATGAAATACCGTGTGGACGACAGTTTAAAGAAAATAAACATGGCTCCGCGTTATAATATTTCTCCTGAGCAATATCGTCCTTTAATGTGGTTCGAAGAAGAGGTTTTTGCTAATTCTATGGATGATTTCTTTGCAAAAAGACCGGTAGATTATACAAAACACGATAAGAGTATTACTGCGAACGATTTGTTTTAAAATTATGACGACGACATATCAAATAATAAATTATCCTAAAAGTATTGACGTATATGCTTTTTTAGAAGATTATCCTCATGATTGCCCGTCTTGTCATCAGAAAATAACACCCAATTATAACAGTGCTACTTTTAATCGTGATTTAACACAAATATCGGCACTTTTAACTTGTCCAAATCCTTATTGTGAAACTAGTTTTGTTGCAAATTATTTAACAAATGATACTTCTTGTCGCTTTTATTACGAGAGCATCTTCAAAGTAAAACCTCAACAATTTACTTTTGGTAAAGAAATAGAACAGTTATCTCCTTTATTTGTTAAAATATATAATGAAGCTTATTTCGCTGAACAAAATGACTTGTTTGAAATATGTGGAGTTGGATATAGAAAAGCATTGGAATTTTTAATAAAGGATTATATAATAAAAAATAATCCAAATGATGCAGAATTAATCAAGTCAATTCTTCTTGGAAAATGTATTAAAGATTTTGTACAAAATCAAAAAATTAAAGATACAGCTGAAAGAGCTACGTGGCTAGGAAATGATCATGCTCATTATGTAAAAAAATGGGAAACTAAAGATTTATCTGATTTAAAACTTTTAATAAGATTATCTGTAGTTTGGATAGAATCAGAGATATTAACTGATCAATTAGTTACCAGTATGACAAAATAAATTAAAATATGATTAATGTAATTGTAACCTACACCGTAAAACCTGAATTTGTTTCAGAAAACAAAGCCAATATTCAAAAGTTTTTAAGTGATTTTAAAAATCTTGATCAGGAAACATTTGAATATAAGGTATATGTAAAAGA
>DKLU01000387.1:353-5010 GCA_002455915.1 Chryseobacterium sp. UBA6632 | reverse complement strand
TTTGAATAATGATTGTCTTCAATTTTGAAATAAAAAGTTTCGGCTCCGCAAAGCGGAGCCGAAACTTTTACCAATATATTATTTAACATAAAGCCTCATCCTTTCTTCATATTCAGGCTTGAGTTTCAAAAATTTCCAAATTTTCTTATCATCGGGATAACTGGTGCGATAGAAAATGATTTTATCGGCAGAATATTTAAAATACGGATGATTTTTCAGCCATTCTTCAGGAGCATCAACCAAAGTATATTTCTCAACTTCAGAAGTGTTTAATTGACAAATTGAAATTAATTTCTGAACCAATTCTTTATCAATATTATAAGTTGTCAAAATTTGTTCTTTTGTGGCAAATCCGCCGAGTTTTTTTCTGAAACCAAGCATGGAACCAGCGGCTTTTTCATCTAAGCCAAATTCTAAAAGTTGCTTGAACGTAATTTTGTTTAAATCGATCTTAGAAAAGTCTGTTTTTTCCTGTTTAATTTCTGCTTTTGGAGATTCTGAACTTTGATTAATCGTTGCCGGATTTAATTTGACATAAGGTTTTATTTCTACAAATTTTTCTTCTGAAATCACAAAGCATTTCTGAATGTCTTCTAAACTTTTAAAACTACCTTTTAAATTCCGATCTCTATAATTTACAATCACTTTAGCCTGACCTTCTGAAAAACCCAGTTTTTGCCAACCTTGAATATCTAAAATATTAGGATCGAAATTGCTGTAATTGATTTTACTTTTTTCTGAATTGAAATTTTTAGCAAAACCTTTGAAATTTTCAGGTGTTTTCTCCGGAAGAATAAGATAAGGTGCTAATTTGCTGTAATTTTCATCATTAATAATAAAACATTCTTTAAATTTTTCTTTACTTACAAAACTTCCACCCAAATAGTTTTTATACTTTAAAATAGCTTCCGACTGCCTTTCGCTGAAGCCTAATTTTATCCAATCATTTACAGAATAATGGTCTGGATTAAATTTTGCGGAAATACTTATTGATTTCTTTTCAAAAGCTTTAAATCGGTCTGATTTAGCATCTCTATTAGTTTCTGGTAGAATAATATAAGATTCCAATTCGGAAAATTTCTCTGCGGAAACGGCAAAACATTTTTTGAATTGCTCTTTGGAAATAAATTGTCCGCCAACCACTTTCTTATAATTTAAAATGGTTGCAATTTGCTTATCAGAAAATCCTAGATTTTCCCATTGTTTTTGATCTAAATCATTCGGATTAAATTCTGATAAGGCAATATGTGAAGCACTTTTCGTAATAAATTTAATATCAGAAAAGTCTTCTCTGCCTTTGCTTGTATATTTTTGAAAGACAAAAAAGATAAGGAGTAACATCCCCATGAATGCCATTTTCTGGTAATAGTTTTTTTTCATTCAGTTAAATTAAATATAAAAGATTATCGAATGCAAGAGGTTGATAATGATTAGTTTATTTTGATAAGTGAATTTTGTAAAATTAATTTTAAAATTACGTTAAAATGTATGTTTTCTAGAATAAATTAAAAAAAGGCACCTTAAAAAGATGCCTTTTTGTATATTTTGTATTCAATTTACTCAGAGTCGGGTTCTGATAAAGAATCTTTAAGCTTTAAAAGTTCTGCTTTTACAAATTCTAAACGGTCGATCAGTGTAATCGTTTCAGATATTTTACTGTTGGTCGTAAGAGCAATGCGGGCGCCGTCTAAGGTGTAGCCTTTCTCTTTCACCAAATGATAGATGATTTGTAGGTTTTTAATATCTTCGGGGGTGAAATATCGGTTTCCTTTTTTGTTTTTTTTAGGCTTGATAATAGGGAATTCTTGTTCCCAATATCTTATTAATGAAGTGTTTACATCGAATGCTTTGGCAACTTCTCCTATAGAATAATATAATTTATCAGGTAAATTTATCTTCATTTTTAAAATCCTAAAGTTCAAAGATAAAACTTTTTTAAGTTTTGAGGAAAATATATGCATTTGATTATCATGATTTATTGCCTGGTTATCTTCGTTTATCATTAATTTGAATCTGTTTTATTCCATAGTCTGATAAAGAAATATACTTTTAAAACCCCTTATGCATTTTAAAATATACTTGACTTTAGGTGGTTGATTTTTTGTTTAAATAGTTTTATTAATAAATTGAACAATTGTAAGAGCCATAATCTTTGCTAAAACTCTTGTTTTGAATCCTTCAAATGTTTTTGCATAAGCGGTTGGGCGCAAAAACCTCTGTTTGGATAATACTATTCACCTTTACATATTTTATTCCGACACTTAAAAATAATTCCTATTTTTACAATTAACTTTTAACCAAAAATGGTCAATCTATTTTAGAATATGACCCAAAAATAGACATGAAAATAAAAAAAATAGTATTTAGCATATTAGCCGCTCTTGTTTTAATGATATCAATATTCCTTTATATGAATAAGGATAAATTTGTTTATGTAGGTTCAGTAGATATTATTGAAGTAGATTGTAGCAAAAAACGTCAAATCTTGAGCGAAGTTTTAGAAAGCGACCAAAGGATTAGAAAATCGAATGAACTCATCAAATACGCTAAAGAAGACCATAGGAATCAAGAATTGGTGATTAGTATTATTGAAAAGTGTGGTATGCCAACATTAAAGGAGGTAGATCAAAGACAAATGGATGCAATCTGGTTGGGACTGCAACATAGTACTAAAGAAATCAGAAAAAAGTATTTTCCGCAAATAGAGAAAGCAGTTGAAAACGGAGACTTATCTAAATCACAATACGCATTGATGAAAGATAGGATGTTAATGGACGAAGGGAAACCCCAAATATATGGTTCACAAATAGAAAATGGAAAATTGTATAAATTAGAAAATCCTGAAACGGTGAACGAAAGAAGAAAAGAAATAGGAATGGAGCCAATAGAGGATTATTTAAAGAATTTCAATATCAAGTTTAATCCGAATTAACAACTTATTTCTTTGTATTCATAATGTATAACAGTTAATTATAAGGTAATCTAATTTTAATATAAGATATAGGCATTAACGATTGTTAATCCTTATTTTTATACCTACATTTGATTAAAATAATAACTGCATTGGATTCTATTTCGGTACTTAATATAGACTTGTTTCAGAAGGGAAAGAATACTTCTGATTTCTATTTTAGTACAGTGCGGAATCACTTGATTGTAGGTCATCGGCATCTCGAAAAAGCGCATCGACACGACTTTTACGCTACGATTTTATTTACGAAAGGAAGCGGAGTTCATGAGATTGATTTTCAAAAATATACGGTAGAACCCGGAAGTTTGTTTTTTATGTCGCCCGGGCAGATTCACAGTTGGGAACTTTCTAGTGATATTGAAGGTTATCTTTTCTTTTGCCTTCAAGATTTTTACGAACTTCATTATGTAAACCAAAAACTTCGCAATTTTCCTTTCTTCGGATCAGTTAATTTTCCCCGAAAACTTCAGTTGAATGAATTGGAATTGAATGAAAATTTAACCTTATTTCAAGAGTTGGAAAAGGAATATCATGCCCAAGATATCATGAAAAACGGACTGATGCTTTCGTTGATGTCTAATATTTTCATTAAATCTACAAGGCACTTTTCCAGAGATTTTGATCACTTGGCTTCATCGGCAAGTCTTTCTTATTTTAAGCATTATCAGGAGTTCGAAACGTTGGTTGAACTATATTTTACAAAAGAAAAAAGCATCACTTTCTATGCGTCATTAATGAATATTTCATCTAAACATTTAAATCGAATTATGCAAACGGTTGTTCAGAAAACCGCAACCGATGTGATTACGGAAAGGGTAGTGCTGGAAGCCAAAAGAATGCTGATGTATCTTGATGAAAGTCTTGTAGAAATTGCTTTTCGATTGGGGTATGAAGAATATTCTTATTTTGTGAGAGTATTCCGAAAAACTTCCGGAATGACTCCCACGCAATTTGTTAAAAAATACAAGGCTTAATGGTTTATAGTTTATAGTTTATAGTTTATAGTTTTTGGTTGATGGTTTTTAGTTGATAGCATATCCGTAAATACTCAAACACTTTGACTCTCCAACCCTAAAACCCTCTCACACTAAAACATCACAGCAGCAATTTAAAAGGTCCTTCAAAGGTTGTTTCAAAAGAGGTTACCATTTCTCCTTTTTCATCAAAAACACCAATGTTAAGATTTTGTTTGGAAAGTTTTATTTCTTCTTCAGGAAAAGTAATATTGATGTTACCTTTCAGAATCTGATCGCCTTTTAAAACAATTGTACTGGAACCGAAGAATTCAATTTCTCCGTTTTTCGGACTTAAAATTTTTATCGTTAAAACTTTCTTTTCATTTGTTTTATTCAGGAAAGTGTAGATAAAAGTATTCGTTATTTTGCCTTCTTTTACAAAAAATGTTGAGCCGGCAGGTTTAATAAATTTCGCTTCCATAGAACCTCGATCGTACATCAGAAATCCTAAAAATCCTATCAATAAAGCTAGAAAAACAGCAGTCACTTTCATTCTTGAAGTAAATTTGAATTTCTCCTGATTTTCAATTTCCGCCTCCGTAGCATATCGAATCAACCCTTTCGGAAGACCTACTTTTTCCATCACTTCGTCGCAGGCATCGATACAAGCGGTACAGTTTACACATTCCAGCTGCTGACCGTTTCTGATGTCGATTCCTGTTGGACAAAC
>DKLU01000387.1:0-156 GCA_002455915.1 Chryseobacterium sp. UBA6632 | reverse complement strand
TCGATTCCTGTTGGACAAACCACTACACATTGATGGCAGTCAATACAATCACCTTTTTCTGCCGCTTTTCGGTCTTCATTATTTCTCCATTTTGAACGGTTTTCGCCTCTTTTAAAATCGTAATACACATTAATGGTCTGCTTATCAATTAAAACA
>DKLU01000058.1 GCA_002455915.1 Chryseobacterium sp. UBA6632 | reverse complement strand
GTGTTGGAGTGGCTTAGTGTTGGAGTGTTTGAGAGGTTGAGAAAAAGTATTTGTAGATATTACCTTAAAAAATAAAAAAAGGATAAACGAAAAATTCATTTATCCTTATAATATCATAAAACAAAGAATATTATCCTCCGTAATTATTCGCATAGTCTTCTTGTGAAGCCTGGATCACTTTTCTAGCATGTTCTGCTCCGTAAACCTCTTGAATTCTGCATTTTGCAGGCTCATCTGGTAAGTTTTTGTACGTTAAGAAATAGTGCATTAATCGTTTCACTTCAGCTTCAGGCAATTCTGTAATATCTCTGAAATGTCCGAAAGCGTGGTCGCCAATCATTACTGCAACAATTTTATCATCTGCTTCACCATCATCGATCATTTTGAAACCACCGATTGGAATAGCTTTCATCAACAAACCTCCTGAATGGATATTGTGAGAGCTCAAAACACAGATATCTAACGGATCGTGATCTCCCATTGTAACGTCTGTAGCGCCTCTTTCGATCGCTAAATCCATCACCGCTGTATCGCAATATGTTCTTGGAACAAAACCGTATAATGCCGGGATAATGTTAGAAAACTTCTGAGGTCTGTCAACCATCAAAAACCCGGTTTCTTTATCTACTTCATATTTAATCGTATCTGAAGGAACGATTTCCACGAATACATTTACAACATTTGGCGCATCTTCTCCTGCAGAAATTCCGTGCCACGGATGTGCTTTAAAATTTGGAATCATTATATCTATTTATTTTTTACGTTTTATTTATGCTACAATTAAAATTTCTCTTCTCAGGTTTTCCATCGTTGAAGCGATATAATCATCACTATTCATATAATTTACGATAAAAACTGTTTTAAATTCTTCAAGACTTGCATTGCTGTTCATCCCTTCATATGTTTTGTGAAGCAAATCGATCACCGCCAATTTAGAATCAACAATATTTTGCCACGAATTTTTTGTTAAATACAACTGTTGAGAAGAATTATATTCAAATTCATCATGAATAGTTTTTTCTGTAAGGAAAATAAATTCGTGAACAGCCAGTTCTTTATCAAACCTCTGAACCAGATTAGAAGGTTTTATTCTCTCCATAAAAAGCGTCATTCTTTCATAAGCCTGTGCCTTATTTTCGGAGTTCGACTTTACGGAAAGAAGCTTTATTTCCTGATTTTTAAGCGTGATATAAGAATGTACAAACTGTCTCAGCAAAACCAGAAAAGGTATTGCGATAAT
Organism: Chryseobacterium sp. UBA6632; assembly: GCA_002455915.1. Classification (GTDB taxonomy): domain Bacteria; phylum Bacteroidota; class Bacteroidia; order Flavobacteriales; family Weeksellaceae; genus Chryseobacterium. The sequence continues at coordinate 1,975 of DKLU01000058.1, read as the reverse complement.
CAATGCGAATGCATACGGTAGGTATCCTGAAAAGCTAGCCATAATTTGATGTGCAAAATTACTAATAATTTGGTATTTTCAGGTTATATTTTAAGTATTTCTTTACTTTGAGAGTTTAAATTTATTTTTTTTTACAATAATATCCTACAAGAAAGATTTAAATAGCATTAATTTGCATTTTAATAAATAAAATAGGCGTGTCTATCAAAAATTATATTTCAAAACTGGTTTTTACCAATACTATTTCCAACGATATAAAATCGTTTATTGCTTTTATTATTAATTCTAAAAGATATAGTAAAAAATTTAAACAAAATAAACTTAAAACTAATGATAATGAAACTTTTGCCTATCAATTCAAAATCGATGGTAAAAAGTTTACGGCTTATTTGAGAACCTTTAAGGGAGATATCGATATCTTTTATGAGATCTTCTGGAAAAAAACATATCACAGCCATTTAAATATTCTAAAAGAAACGCCTAAGACCATTGTAGACCTAGGGGCGCATGTTGGTATGACCTCTATTTATTTAGCTTTAAAATATCCGGATGCTAAAATTATTTCTGTAGAAGCTTCTGCTGAAAATTTTCTGTTGTTAAAACACAACACCGCATCGTTTAAAAATATTGAATGTATAAACGCTGCTGCCTATTTTGAAGAGGGGACTGTGTATTTTGGAAATAACGAACTTTCTTATAACCAGAAAGTTTCTAAAGAGGGAATTGCAACGCCAGCTATTTCCGTTGAAACTTTAATGAATCAATATAATCTAAAGATTATTGATTTACTTAAAATTGATATTGAAGGCGGAGAGATTGAACTGCTTAGTAAAAATAATTCCTGGATTCAAAACATTAGAAATATAGTAATTGAAATTCACAAACCATATACTTCTGCAGATTTTCAAGATGACGTACAACCCTTTGGGTTTAAATTAAAATTTGATGAAAATTCGGTTTTATTTGCCGATAAAAATTAAAAGTGATGAAAATTCCATCGCTTTTTTACTTATTTATAATTCGAAAAGTGCAGGCCGTTGTGTGACTTCATGATAACAAACACTATTTTCATCAAAAAAATGATATACCAAACTTTTCCTTGTTCTGTTTTTATCCAAATGAGGTTCTCCCCCATGAAGAATATTAGCATGCCAAATTAACAGATCTCCTTTATTTGCTTTAAATATTTCTTTTTTTAAGCCTAATTCTATTACTTTATCTTCTAGAAATTCTTCATAAGCTTTATAGCTTTTTTTACCAATTCTAAACAGATCTCCTTCATTATCATAATCTGAATTCAAAAAATATGGCAATTTATGACTTCCAGGAATATAATGAAGAGCACCATTGTTTTCATCCACATCTTCCAAGGCAATCCAAACGCCTAACAGCCCCCCAAGAGGGTATGTAGTCATGTGAATACTGTCGGAATGTGTCTTCTGCTGGCTACCGTTAATAAAATTTATACTTTGAAAAAGCTTAGCCTGGCCATCCAGCAAAATAGAAAGAAATTCCAAAAAATCTTTATCATCACCAATATTTTTGATTATTTCTGAAAAATGAATAGCAAACATCAACTTGTTTCCATAGCGAAACTGTAAAGTTCCCTTCTCCATCAACTGATCAATTTCCTGATTGATTCGATCAACGGTTTCTGAACTTAAAAAATTTCTAAGAATAAGGTAGCCATTATCATCATATTCATTAACACTTCTCTTATTCTCATCATTTAAATGTTGATAAAAATTCGTTTGCATCACCTTACTATAATCTACTTGTCTTTCTACCGTAGGAAGATGCGAAAAATCTTTACTGGAAATAGGTGAAAAATAAGTTTTAGATACTCCAAATTTTTTATATAACGGGATATTATGCTTTAATTTTTTTCTGTTAAATAAATTATAGATAAAATAAGGGAGTTTATAATTTCTAAGTTGTTTAAGCATTAGTTTTAGATAATCAAATAGTTCTATAA
>DKLU01000059.1 GCA_002455915.1 Chryseobacterium sp. UBA6632 | reverse complement strand
TGATTTGTTTAAATTCTTCGTTTTTCTAAGATTTCCTTTTAAAGCAGCTTCTTCAGAATCATGAAAAGGAGGATTGCACATGGTGAAATCAAACTGATCGCCCTCATCAATAATATTTTTAAAAATAGAACTTGAATCTAGTTGTTTTTTTAATTGAATATCAGATTGTAAATCATCGTTTTGATTTAAAATCTGCTGCGCATTTTGTAAAGAATCTTCATTAATATCCGTTCCCAGCATCTTCCAGCCATAAGAGCGATGCCCAATTAAAGGATACACCAAATTGGCACCCGTCCCGATATCTAATCCATGAACAGATGAACCTACAGGAATTTCTTTCTGTTGATTTGCCAGCAAATCGGCGATATAGTGTACATAATCTGCTCTTCCGGGAATGGGCGGACAAAGATTGGCATCGGGAATATCCCAATTTTTAACATAGTAAAAATGTTGCAACAATGCCTTATTAAGAAGTTTTACCGCTTTTGGAATACTGAAATTAATGGTGGTTGTTCCATATTTATTCTCAAAAACGTATTGTTTCAGTTCCGGCACACAAGAAATCAACAGATCAAAATCATACGGATTACGATGCAGATTTCTCGCGTGCAGACTGGATTTTTCAGTAGTCATATTTTATTTTTTCTGACTCAGAATATATTCTACCATTTTTTTAGCATCTTCTTTAGACACTTGTGAATGAGGCTGCATAGGTACGCTTCCCCAATTTCCGCTTCCTCCTTCTATAATTTTTGAAGCCAGCATTTCAATATCTTTTTCAGAATATTTTTCTGCAATTTCCTTATAAGAAGGTCCTATCATTCTTTCGCTCGGCGAGTGGCAACCCGAGCAATCCAATGTTCCGATAATCTGCTCTCCCGTAAGGTTACTTGGCGCAGGTGTAGAAACATCAGTTGCATCAGAAGAAGACTCTACCGATGGATTTTCTTTTTTAGAACAGGACATCATAAGCAAGCTTACAAGCCCTGTCACAAACAGTTTTTTCATTATTTTGCTGCTGCAGAATCTGTTTTAGGAGCTTCAGTTGCCGGTGCAGGCGTTGCAGCTGGTGTGTCCGCTTTTTTCGCTGTAGAATCTACTACTGTTGGAGCATCCGGTTCTGGTAACATTGTGTTGCTGTCCTGCAAATCGTGGTTTGGCTTTTTTGAACAGTTTACTACGAATAAACCTCCTACAAATGCTAGTGCTAATACTTTTTTCATTGTTTTCTAATTTGGAAACAAAAATATAAAAAATAAACTTTTAAACTCATGATAAATATCCGCTTCTAAAGATATTTTTAAAATTGAACCATAAAGATTTATTCATGATAAATTTAATTCAATAATTAGTGATTTTTAATGAAAATTTTTATTTTTGTGCAATCAATTAATTAAATGATTAAAATGAAAAAAAAATTTATGCCTAAAAAGACTTTACTGAAAACAGTATTCATTACTTCCCTTTTAGTTGCAACACTTTCTTGCGACAATTCGTCTTCAGACGATCAATCTTCTGAGTATTCTGATAAAATAGAATCGGTTACTTTATTAAAAACGCAAAAATCCTGGGATGGTGCTTTGTATGATAAATATCCGGAGGGACAACCAGAAATTACTGTTTTAAAGATTTCAGTTCCACCCAATAAAGCGCTGGATTGGCACAAGCATCCGGTCATTAATGCAGCGTATGTTGAAAAAGGTGAAATTCAGGTGGAAAGACAGGATAACGGAGAAACACAATGGTTTCGACAAGGGCAAATTGTTCCGGAAATGTTAAACGTTCCTCATCGTGGTAAAACGGGAGAAAAAGGCGCAACTTTGATTGTTTTTTATAGCGGAACTCCCGATCTTCCGATCACAGAACTTGTTCTTTAATAAAAAAAGTAATTTTATTGAACTAAATATCAACTGTTTAAATATATGAATTTAATTTTAAGTTTGTTTATTTTCACTTTTTTTGTTTTGTGTATCAAAAAAATATTCTACATTTGTCCCATGTTAAATATGAACAACAATTTTTGGTGGTGGCATTCAAACTCTTCGTCGGGTCTGATGTTATTGTCATGTTGTAAATAGAACACAACAGAGATACAATTAAAACAATATAATAAAGACTTTGACGGATGCCGTTGAAGTCTTTTTTTGTTTACAATAAATTTAAAATTAACCTTACATGTTCAATAAAAAAATAAAAATTAAAACGACCTCGAAAAAAACATTGGGTGATCTTCAGACTCCGATGAATATTTATTTGCAGGTTCGGGATAAATTCAGGGACACTATTCTTCTGGAAAGTTCTGATGCTAAGAATATTGATAATAATTTTTCGTTTATCGCCATCAATGCGGTTGCCGGAATTGAAATTAAAAATTTAAATGAATTTGAAATTAAGTTTCCGGAAGAAAACCCTGTAAAACAATTCATTATCGATCATAAAGTTTCGGATATTTTCGAGGATTTTTCAAAATGTTTTGAATGTGAAAAAGCCAGTGATTCGATTGAAGAAACAGCGCAAAGCCTTTTTGGATATACCAGTTTTGAAGCGGTTCAGTTTTTTGAAAATGTAAAGTTCAAAGCACAAAGCCCTGAGGTTGAAATCCCGATTCTTCGATACAGACTCTATCAATATGTAATCGCCATCAATCATTATAACGACGAAATGCATCTTATTGAAAATCAAATTCAGGGTGTAAAATCTGAGTTTCATTCATTAGAAAGTCTGATTAAAAATCAAAATACCATTATTTATCCTTTTGAAAAAAATGGTGCAGAAACTTCAAATATCACCGATGAAGAATATCTTGATCTGGTAGAAACTGCGCAAAAACATTGTATGCGCGGCGATGTTTTTCAGTTGGTGTTGAGCAGAAGATTCGAGCAGAAATTTAAAGGTGATGAATTCAATGTATATCGAGCGTTGAGAAATATCAACCCTTCACCTTATTTATTTTTCTTCGATTACGGAAATTACAAATTATTTGGTTCAAGCCCTGAAAGTCAATTAATTATTAAAGACAATAAGGCTATCATTCACCCTATCGCCGGAACTTTCAAAAGAACAGGGAATTTTGATATTGATTTACAATCTATTGAAGCCCTAAAAAGTGATCCTAAAGAAAATGCAGAACATACAATGCTGGTAGATTTAGCGAGAAATGATTTGGGAAAACTCGGAAAAAATATAACCGTAACCAAATTAAAGGAAATCCAACTTTTCTCTCACGTAATCCACATGGTAAGCGAAGTGACCGCCGATTTACAGGAAAAAACAAATCCGTTTGAAATGGTTGCAACTACCTTTCCACAGGGAACTTTAAGCGGTGCACCAAAACATAAAGCATTACAATTAATCAATAAATATGAAAAAGATTCCCGCGGTTATTATGGTGGCTGCATCGGAATGATTGGTCTAAATGGAACTTGCAATCAAGCCATTATGATCCGAACTTTTTTAAGCAAAAATAATACTTTATATTATCAGGCAGGAGCCGGATTGGTGGCAAAATCAAACCCTGAAAGTGAATTACAGGAAGTGAATAATAAATTGAATGCGTTGAAAAAAGCCGTTGAAAAGGCGGAAAAATTGGTTGAAAATTAATTAAAAAAAAGAGAAAAATGAACAATATAATAGAAAGTACAAACTTTGAAGCAAAAGTTCTCGTATTCGATAATTACGACAGTTTCACCTATAATTTAGTTCAGATTATTGAAAGAATTTTGGGGTCAAAAGTTGATGTGGTTAGAAATGATCAAATCACATTAGAAGAAATCCAGAAATACGATAAAATCATCCTTTCACCAGGTCCCGGAATTCCCGAAGAAGCAGGTATTTTGTTAGATTTAATTAAAAAGTACGCCTCAACGAAGAGTATTTTGGGTGTTTGCCTAGGTCAACAGGCCATTGCAGAAGCTTTTGGCGGAAGCTTAATTAATCTTTCGGAAATTTTTCATGGTGTTGCAACTTCGGCTGATTTGGTTAAAAATGACACCAAGCTTTTCAAAAATCTTTCAAGCGGTTTAGAAGTCGGAAGATATCATAGTTGGGCAGTGAATCCTGAAAATTTCCCAGAAGAATTGGAAATTACGGCAGTAGATAAAGACGGAATGATCATGGCATTGCAGCATAAAGAATATGATGTACATGGCGTTCAGTTTCATCCTGAAAGTATTTTAACTCCGGACGGAGAGGTAATCATTAAAAATTTCCTTCTCAATTGAAAACATTAGAAATTCCTTCCACCCAAAAATCTCCAAAAATGAAAGAAATACTGCAATATTTATTTAATCATCACACTTTGTCGAAATCTGAGGCAAAAGCGATTATGATTGAAATTGCTCAAAATAAATTCAATGCGACAGAAGTTACTGCCTTTATTTCCGTTTTTCTCATGCGAAATATCACGCTGAAAGAACTTGAAGGTTTCCGTGAAGCACTGCTGCAAATGGCGGTTCCGGTAACTCTAGATACCAGTGATACGATTGATATTGTCGGAACGGGCGGCGACGGAAAAAATACGATCAATATTTCAACATTGGCAAGCTTTGTAGTGGCGGGAACCGGACAAAAAGTAACGAAACATGGCAACTACGGAGCTTCTACGACCACAGGCGCTTCTAATGTTTTGGAAGAGTTGGGGTATGAATTTAAAAATGATTCCGCGAGATTACAGGAAGACTTGGAAAAGGCAAACATCTGTTTTTTACATGCACCATACTTCCATCCTGCCCTTCAATCGGTTGGATTATTGAGAAAATCGTTGGGTTTGAGAACATTTTTCAATCTTTTGGGGCCTTTGGTCAATCCTGCAAAACCACAGTATTCAATGATTGGAGTTTACAATCTGGAAATTGCGCGAATTTACCAATACCTTTTACAGAAAGACAGTAAAGAATTTATCCTAGTTCACGGAATGGATGGTTATGATGAAATCAGCCTGACCCAGGACAGTAAGATTATCACAAAAAATGGCGAAGAAATTTATTCAGCTGAAGATCTTGGATTTGAATCGGTAACAGCAGAAAGTATTCAGGCTGGAAAAACCACTCAAGAAACTGCACAAATTTTTAGAAATATTTTACATGGAAAAGGCACAGAATCACAAAATTCAGTGGTGTTGGCAAATGCTTCGGTTGCGCTTTATCATACCCATAAATTTGGAAATTATGATGATTGCCTTTTGCTGGCACAGGAAAGTTTGTTTGGCGGAAAAGCATTGAAATGTCTTGAAGCAATTAGTGAATAATTAAAAATAAAACACAAATGAATAAAGTGCTCGTATTTTTAGTTTTTTCTTTTTCATTACAAAATTGTAAAGATAAACCCGCTGAGAAAAAAATAATTCCGGTTGTAAAAACTCAGGAAAAAATTATTGAACTTCCAAAAGTCGAAAGCGAAAAAATAATAGAGATCATTAAAAATGGAGATGTTAAAGGTGTTCAAGATGCACTCAACAAAGGAATCGATGTAAATTCCCGATTTGATGGATTTTTTAGAGGAGGAAGACAAGAAAATGGAACTGATACTTCCAATAAAGAATGGACAATGCTGATGGTAGCAACTTTTTATAATCAAATAAAAATCGCAGAATTGCTGCTCGACAACAATGCGGATATTAATATTCAGAATAAAGCTGGTCATACTTCACTTTTTCTAGCTTGTGCTAATAGAAACGAGGAAATGGCAAAATTTCTGCTGAACAACAATGCAAATGCTAAGATCGATAGTAAAGATTTAAATGGAACTTCTGCCTTGCAATGGGCTTTAGCTTATGAATGGAACGACGTTGCTAAAAAATTGTTAGACCTAAATATAAACGTGAACAGCTCCAACAAAGAAACAGGAAGGAACACGCTTCTGGATGCTTTGTACTCCGAAACTATTTCTCAAGAAATTATTTCAAAAATAATAGATAAAGGTGCTGATGTAAATTACAACAATCCAAAAGATGGAGAAAACGCTCTGATGTATGCCTGCAAAAGAGGTTTTACTGACATTGCAAAGAAGATTGTGAGCAAAGGCGGAAATATCAATGCGGTTTCTAAAGATGGTATAACTCCACTTTCCTGCGCCTCAAGCAATGAATTCTGCTCAACGGAGCTTATGGATTTTTTAATAAAAAGAGGAGCGAAAATAAATACTGAAAAGTACGGAAGAACACCATTAATAGAAGCGGTTTCCTCCAACTGTATCGAAAAAGTAAAATATCTTGTAGAAAAAGGAGCAAATGTAAACCAAAAGAGCGAAGGTTTCGGAGGTGTTTCTCCGCTAACGGAAGCATTATGGAAAACCAATTTCGAAATTACAAAATATCTTGTGGAAAATGGCGCAGACGTAAATATACAGAAAAACGATGGAGAAACAGCACTATTAGTGTCGGTTTGGAACGAAAAAAATCTTAAGGCAGTAGATTTGTTAATACAAAAAGGAGCTGATGTGAACCAAACCAACGATGATAAACAAACTCCTCTTTTAAAAGCGATTCAATACGATCTTTACGATATTGCAGTTTTACTGCTAAAAAACGGAGCAAGCACCGATGTTAAAGATTTTTATGGTCATACAATACAAAGTACATTAAAAGAAACGGTAGAACGAACAGGAAACAAAAAATGGCTTGGTTTAAAATTATAAAAACTTAGAAAGAATGAATATTCTCGATAAAATCATAACAAGAAAAAAACAGGAAATTTCAAATTCAAAAACAATAGTTTCTATTCAACAGTTGAAAGATTCAGAATTTTTCGGAAGAAAAACATGTTCTCTTAAAGAAAGCATAAAAGACAAAAGTGGAATTATTGCCGAATTCAAAAGACAATCGCCTTCAAAAGGAATTATTAATGATAAGGTTTCACCTTTGGAAGTGGCCTCAGCGTATGAAAATTTTGGAGCAAGCGGAATTTCTATTTTAACGGATAAAGATTTTTTTGGAGGAAGTTTTGACGATATTTTAAGTGTAAGAAATCATATTAATATTCCCATTTTGCGAAAAGATTTCATGATTGATGAATATCAGTTTTATGGGGCTAAAAGCATTGGCGCGGATGTTATCTTATTAATTGCCGCTTGTCTCACACCTCATCAGGTTGCAGAATTTACTGATTTGTCTCATGAACTTGGAATGGAAGTTTTATTGGAAATTCACACGGAAGAAGAATTGAAACATTTTAATAAAAGCATTGATTTAGTAGGCATTAACAATAGAAATTTAAAAGATTTTAAAGTTGATTTACAACATTCTGTTCAATTGAAAAATCAGCTTCCTGATGATGTTCTTTCAGTAGCCGAAAGCGGAATTTATAGCATTGAAGATTTTCAATATTTAAAAGAAAAAGGATTTAATGGTTTCTTAATGGGTGAATATTTTATGAAAAATAATAATCCATCGAGAGCTTTCGAAGAATTTACCTCAAATATTTAATTATCAAACGGATAAAAGTGTAACAATGACTCACCAACCATCTACTAATCAGGATAAAACAAAACTGAAAGTTTGCGGTTTAACTCAATTAGACCAAATTCATGAATTAATTTCTATGAATGTAAATTTTCTAGGCTTTATTTTTTATGAAAAATCGCCAAGATATGTTTTGAATCATTTGAGTTTAGAGGAAATCTCAAATATTGAGCATCAAGGAAAAGTGGGAGTTTTTGTTAATGAAAGTTTAGATCAAATTATTGATACAGCCGAAACAGCAAAATTGAATTTTATACAGTTACACGGCGATGAAGATAAAAATTTTATTATTGAATTAAGAAAAAAAATAAATATTGAAACCAGAATTATTAAGGTAATCAGAATAGGAAGTGAGAAGTCAGAAGTTAAATGTAAGCTCCAGCAAAACATCAACTCTCAACCATCAACCATCAACTACCTCCTATTCGACACTGATTCAAAAGCATTCGGCGGTACAGGAAAACAATTTGACTGGAATATTCTGAATGAAATTGAAATTTCTCTACCCTATTTTTTAAGCGGCGGAATTTCAGAAGAAAATATAAATCAATTGAATATTTTAAACCAAAAACCTT
>DKLU01000208.1 GCA_002455915.1 Chryseobacterium sp. UBA6632 | reverse complement strand
GAAAAATCTTCTCAAAATCGCGTTTGAAAGTTGCTAAGCTTCTTCCTGTGAGATAAGCAAAACGTTCCAGATTGACGTTATATTTATAATTTTGAATCATAAAAGATTCCAAATCAATTTTAAAAGGCTCTGAAAAATCAAAGAGAATATTTTTAAGCTCAGGCTGAATCTCGATTAAAATAAATAATAACTCTTTAATTTTAAGGTCAATAAAATCTTTGGTCAGCAGTTTCGGGTTTTCAAGAATGGTTTGCAATGAGGTGATGTAATTTTGAAGCACAGCATTCACTTCTATAGAAACCATAGGTTTTGAAACTTCAGAATGGCTGGATGAAAAATGATATTCTTTCGCCATATCCTGCAAAACCTCCTGATTCAGATAAATATTCAGACTTTCAAAACTTCCGGTTTCGGGCGGACATTTGGTAAATTTCACCAACTGGTTTTTCCGGATTAAATTAAAATCACCTTCCTTCGCAATGTATTTTTCCTGACCGTCAGACAGCACAAATTGTCCCGAAATTTGAAAAGCAAGGACGTGCTGAGGAACAAAATTTTCACCTTTTCGGCTTACCTCGTGATAGCAAGAATAGACAATATCAGATTTTTCCATTTTAATTGAATGCTAAAAGACAAAGCGTCATTTTTTGAAACAACGCTTTATCAAATGTACAAAATATTATTGAAGAACTGCTTTCGGTTCAAGATAAGCTTCCAGGCCATACACACCGTATTCTCTGCCAATTCCAGACTGTTTGAAACCGCCAAACGGAACCATCGGATCGTGCTTGAAACCGTTGATACAAACTCTTCCCGCATCAATTTGTGAAGCTACTTTTTGAGCTCTTTCAACATCAGATGAACTGATATAAGCTGCCAAACCGTAAGGTGTATCGTTTGCAATTTCTATTGCTTCTTCCTCAGTTTTGTAAGGAATAATTGACAACACAGGACCGAAAATCTCTTCCTGAGCGATTCTCATTGTATTGTTTACATTGGTAAAAATGGTCGGTTTTACAAAGTTGCCGGCTTCCAATCCTTCAGGTTTGCCTTCTCCTCCGGCTAATAAAGTTGCCCCTTCTTCCAATCCTATTTTTATGTAATTCTGAACTCTTTCAAATTGTTTTACACTCACCATCGGTCCCACATTTGTGTCATCATTTTGAGGCAATCCTACCACCACTTTTTCTGCCATTGCTTTGGCGATTTGATTTACTTTATCAATCTGATTTTCAGGAACCAGAAGTCTTGTCGGTGCGATACAGGCCTGTCCGCTGTTCATATACGCTCCGAAAACCGCTGTCGGAACAACTTCTTCCAGATTGGCATCATCCAAAATAATATTGGGCGACTTTCCTCCCAACTCCAGAGTGACTCTTTTCATTGTATCGACCGCTGTTTTTGCAATAAGTTTCCCTACCGCCGTAGAACCTGTGAACGAAATCTTGGAAACATCAGGATTAATAGTCAATTCGGTTCCGACTACATTTCCCAAACCTGTCACAAAGTTGATAATTCCTTTGGGCAAACCTGCATCGTGAAAGGCTTCCATCAAAACCTGAGTCTGCAGACCACTCATTTCGCTTGGCTTAATGACCACTGTACAACCTGCTGCAATCGCTGTTGCCACTTTACTGCAAACCGAACTGTTACTGGCATTCCACGGGGTGATGATTCCCACAACACCCACCGGTTGTAAAAGAACTTTTGAAGAATTAATGGTTTGTTCAAATTCAAAATCTCGGATAGAATCTATCATTGAATCGAACCAGCTGTTGGTGTTATTACTGCTTAAAATGACAAACTGTTTGCTTCCTCCGTATTCTTCGATCATTACGTCAATGAGTTCCTGATTTCTTTTCTCTACCGCCTCTTTAAGTTTTTCGAGATAAGAAATTCGCTCATCTACTGTAGACTTTGAGAAGGTTTTGAAAGCTTCTTTTGCTGCTGCAATGGCGTTTCTGGTATCAACTTCGTCGGCTAGAGTTATCACTCCAATTTTTTCGTTATTAGACGGATTGATTAAATTTAAAGTTTCTGTTCCGTGAGGCGTTACAAACTCGCCATTGATGTAAATTTTGTTTACTGTTTTCATTTCTAAAATTTTATACGACAAAGTTAGATGAGAAATGAGAGGTAAACTTTGTAAAAAAGCTCAATGTTAGTTTGTAAAAAAGTTCAGATTATCATCCTGAATTTACTTAACAGCTTCCTTTTTATATTGAACAGGCGTTACCCCAACCACTTTTTTGAATAATCGGGTAAAGTAAGACGGACTTTCGAAGCCTAAATCGTAGGCAATTCCTGCGACATTACTTTCCGAGCTCAATAAGAGATTTTTGGCTTCTTTAATTAAGTAAATATGAACGTGTTCCAATGCTGTTTTTCCGGTTTCCTGTTTCAAAATATCGCTGAGATAACGAGGAGAAACAGCTAATTCATTCGCCATAAAATTGACGGTAGGCAAACCATCTTCCACGTGTTTGTTTTTCTTAAAATAATTATCTAAAACCGTAAGGAATTTTTTAACCATTGTTCCGGAAACGTTGGAACTTCGATCTATGAACTGTCTTTTGTAAAAACGGTCAGAATATTTTAAAATAGAATCGATATGCGAAAGAATAATTTCCCTGCTGAATTCGTCAGAATTTTCATCATATTCTCTTCTGATCTTTTCATACAGTTCCCACATAATAACTTCTTCAGAAGGCGAAATATGAAGCGCTTCATTGATTTCATATTCAAAATAGCCGTACTTTTTGATCTGTTCATTCAGCGGATGCCCTGACAGATAATCTTCGTGGAAAAACATTACAAAACCCTTTTCGGCAAACTGTACATTTTGCACCTCAATAATCTGTCTGGGCTTCATAAAAACCGCAGAACCGTTGTTGTGATCGTATTTGGTCTTTCCATACAAAACATAGCCAGACTTGATCTTCTTTAAACCAATCATATAAAAATCTCCTGTAAAACGGTCTTCACCAACAGAGTATGTCATCAGTTCTTTACAGGTCATCAAACTCAAAAGAGGATTTTTCGGAGGCTCGAAACCGCTTTTCTCGTGAAGTTCAGTGATGCTTTTATAGTGATTGATTTTTTCCATATTTATTGGGGTTAGAAGTTTTAACTATAATCAAATTTAGTAAATAAAAAGGAGCTTTTATATCTTGGATTTTATAAGATGAGAAGGAATATCTGTATTGCTGACAATTGCTTTTCTAAACAGTAAAATAACTATAAACAATGTTACCACAATAATAAAATTAACCATCGCAAATGTCTGAATATCTTTAATTTCAAATACATTGATTAATCCGTAACCTGCAACTGAGCTTACCACATACACACCACCGCCCGTCAAACCGCTTGCAATACCCACATTTGTCGTGAATCTCTGCAAACTGTACGCATAAACATTGTTGAAAATGAAACCCGATAAAAGATGTAGCGATAAAGTGAATCCCAGCAAAAACACCAATCCGTCATACTTTGAAGTAACGGCAAACATTACGAAAACGATGATTAACTGTAAAATAATTGCAGCATTTATGTTTGTGAAAAGTCCTTTTTTAATCATTAATTTAGAAATAATTCCGCCACTCATCAGAGCAATTCCTGAAGCCAGCGAGCTGTATCCTGTAACGACAGGTGAAAATCCGTATATTTTTTCGATAATAAACGGGCTTACCATTCCGTAAATCACAAGAAGTGAATAACTTAAACCAATAATGATTAATCCTAAATAGAAATCAGGCGTTCCCAGCATTTTCCTGTAAACTGCTGCGATTTCTTTTCTTTTAAATACCTGAAAATTCTGTAGAGATTCTCCTGTAAACCGAAGTTCGAAAAATAAAATAATGAAGGTAAGAATTCCCAAAAGATAAAAATTGGACTGCCATCCGAAAAGCACCTGCAAATAACCTCCGATAAACGGCGCAACAATAGGTGCAGTTGCCCAGACAATCGAAAAAAGACTGGTGTAGTGTTTCAGTTTTTCACCTTTGTAGAGGTCAACAAAAAAAGCTCTTTTCCCTACGATAATTAATGAAACCGTGATTCCCTGAACGATTCTCATTAAATAAATAACATAAATTTCCGGAACTAAAGCAATAATAAAACTTGCCAAAGAAAAGGTGATCAACGCAAAAATATTGATTCTGTACCTTCCAAAACTGTCGAGGATACTCCCGATAAAAAGCTGGCTGAATCCCGAACTTACCATAAATAAAAGCAACGAAACCTGCACTTTTTCAACCGGAACATTCAAATCTTCTGCCATCGCCGGAAGTGAAGGAATGTAAATATCTGTCGTCAAGCCTCCTAGCGGAATGAGTATAAATGCCAGCAATGTACTGATGTATAAATATTTTGTATTTTGAAATTTCATCGTGATAATTGATTTTACGTGGAAAACCCTTACATTTAAAACAAAAAAGTAAATCCAATCTTGAGTCGGATTTACTTAATTTTCACGTTTTAAATTATCCGTGCGCAGCTTCGGAAACTTCTTTCCAGTCGTTCCAGACCTGAAGTTTTTCTGCGTACACTCTTTCCGTTTTTCTCAATCCTACTTTTCCTAAGAATAAACGAAGTGGCGGATTCTCACTGTCAATTAATTTCAAAATCGCAGGAACCGTTGCCTCCGGTTTTCCATAATCTTCAGGTAACAGACCTTCAGCTTCTCCCAAACTTGATTTCAAAGCATCGTAGGCTGGAATGGCATCACCGTGAACGGCTGAACTTCCGCCAAAATCGGTTGTGTAACCATTAGGCTCAATCAGCGTTACATTAATTCCGAACGGTTTTACTTCTGTTGCTAAAGCTTCGCTGAAACCTTCAACTGCAAATTTTGTCGCATTATAAATTCCTAAAGTCGGCAAACTCCAAACACCCAACACGCTTGATAGCTGAATCACGTGTCCCCTTCCCTGCGCTCTGAAAATCGGCAAAGCCGCCTGAGTAACCCAAAGCGTCCCGAAAACATTGGCTTCAAAAACATCTTTTGTAACTTTCTCACCCACTTCTTCCACCGCTCCGAAAACACCGTAGCCGGCATTATTAATAACAACATCCAGATTTCCAAAATGATTCTTCGCTTTATTTACCGCTTCAAAAACCGCTTCTCTATTGGTAATATCTAAAGAGATAGGAAGGAAAGTTTCGGGATATTGTTCTGCCAAATCTTTATAAGCTTCAATATTTCTTGATGTTGCGGCTACTTTATCTCCTCTTTTAAGAAAAGCTTCTGTCCAAAGTTTTCCGAATCCTCTTGATGCTCCTGTGATAAAAATTGTCTTTTCCATTTTTAAAAATTTTAATTGTTTTGTTTTTTAATTTTGATAAGACAAAGTTATCTCGCATCGAAGCCAAACCTGTAGCTCAAATCAGCGGAAGAATAGCACAG
>DKLU01000253.1:4074-4322 GCA_002455915.1 Chryseobacterium sp. UBA6632 | reverse complement strand
GGGTAACATCCAGAATAACAGGCGCATATTGCTGCATAGTCGGAATTCCTCTTTAATCTACAATCATATCCGTATATCCGAAAGAGTTTCCTCTTTCAATGATGGCAACTTTTTCATTTTTGGAATCTGTGATCTTCTGAACAGCAAATTTCATAGATTCCGGAGAAAGGAACTGCCCTTTCTTCAACGTAACACATTTTCCTGTTTCCGCAGCAGCAACCAAAAGGTCTGTTTGACGCACTAAAAAT
>DKLU01000253.1:1779-3822 GCA_002455915.1 Chryseobacterium sp. UBA6632 | reverse complement strand
CAGGAATCTGAAGAACATCCACATATTGAGCCGCCAAAGCTGCATGCTCATTTTCGTGAATATCTGTCGTTGTCGGAATATTGAATGTTTCACCTACTTTTTTAAGGATTTCAAGAGATTTTTCTTCACCAATGGTCGTAAAAGAATCTACTCTGCTTCGATTAGCTTTTTTAAAACTTCCTTTGAAAATGTAGGGAATATTATATTTATTTGTCAATTCAATGACTTTTTCAGCGATTCTCAATGCCATATCTTCACCTTCGATGATGCACGGCCCTGCAATTAAGAAAAAGTTTTTGGAATCTTTGTGCTGAATATTATCTAAATACTGAATCATTTTATTTTAATTAAAAAGTTCAGTAAAAATACTGATAAAGTTCGGGAATTGGAAATTATTTGGTGGGTTTGATAGATATCCCAGATATAGTTTAAATCTTTCAATTTAGTTTTAAACCAAAAAAAAATCCCATTTTATTCCAAAACGGGAGCATTTTTTATAATCGCTTGCAGAGATTCAGGGATAAATGGTCTGCCTCCGGTTGCCAGAACGCAGGTTCCTGTAAAGACAGCCTTGGTAACAATTTTCTTGTTTAAAATAATAGATTGTTTAAAATGAAGTCTTGGCAATCCGTCTTTATCGCCATACAACTCACAAGTAACGCTTATTGTGTCATCTTTTTTTAAAGATCTCACAAAGTTGATTTTATATTCGGACAGCACCATATTATTACCTTTGTGGGCTTCTTCTTCAAGGTTAAAACCCAACACTTCATCAATAAAAGCATGCCTGCAATATTCCATATAAAACGGATAGTACAGTCCGTCCATAATGCCTTGAACATCAATATGTTCATCTTTTACCGTATATTCTTTTGAATAGATCATTAATAATAATTTTTTATAACAAAAAGCGAATTTAAAAAGAAAAAAGCTACCACAGCGATAATTTTTATTAAAAAAGCCCTTAAAAAAGGGCTTAGTTCATTTTCTTTACAATTTTTTCAAATGTATTGATGTTTCGGCTGGTGAATTGATCTTTTAAACTTTTCTTGCCCAACACCTTTCCAAATGACGAATCTAATGTATTTCCTTTCGGAACCTGCCAGTAGAAAATATGATTTACAATTTTTGCGTCTTCATTTTCTGTTTTTACAGCAGATTCGAATTCATTCATCA
Source organism: Chryseobacterium sp. UBA6632 (assembly GCA_002455915.1). Lineage (GTDB taxonomy): Bacteria > Bacteroidota > Bacteroidia > Flavobacteriales > Weeksellaceae > Chryseobacterium. The sequence continues at coordinate 2,646 of DKLU01000253.1, read as the reverse complement.
AAATATTCTCAACTCCATCGATTCCTACAAAAGCATAAATATGAAAATCTTCATTCTTTTCAAATGGATTTCCGTTCCAGAAATGTTCTGTTTCTTCATGAGATTTAATGAATAAAAAAGCTTCGTAAGAAAAATGTTCAGACATGGCTTTTTCAAGGATGATCTTTAAATATTCAGGTTTTTTATCTGATGAAAAAATAATATTTCCGGAAGCTAAAATAGAAATAACCTCGTTCACTCCGGCTTCTTTAAAAACCTGACAAACATCTATCATTTTCATATTGGTTCCTTTTACATTTACGCCGCGAAGAAATGCACAATATTTCATAATTTCTAGTTTTTACCAATAATAATTTCCGATTAACTGCATTCCAAACGTTTGTAATAAACACATTACGAAAAGAACATTTAATTTTTCCTGTCTCAAATCTTTTAAAAACAAAACAAAAAACGGAACGATATACAAGCAAGCTCTTGCTGTTTCGCCCGTTCCGTAAGCTCCGGTTAAAAGCATTAATCCTAACGCTATTAATCCTGAAAAAGAAAAAGTATTTACTTGTTTGTCTTTAAAGAGGTAAAAATTTCTGTTTTTAAAGCTAAAGAAATAAGCCACATATGCGAATGAAAGGAAAATCAATATTTCGCCAATGTCTTCTAATCGTGTAAAGAAATAAATAACCGGAGAATGCAGTAGCATAAAGCCTTTCGGGTTTTCTGAATGGCTTGCTTCAAAAAAGGTTGTTAAATGATTGCTTCCTGTATATTCGTAGCTGAAATAAAAAAATCCGACCGTAAAAATAAAGCTGATAACAGCAGCAAAGAAAACGGCAAAATTCTTTTTATACAAAGTAATCAGCGATAAAACTC
>DKLU01000253.1:0-1642 GCA_002455915.1 Chryseobacterium sp. UBA6632 | reverse complement strand
GCAAGCAGAAATAAACCTGAAAAAGTAAGCATATTGGTAATAATTAATCCGGCAGAAGCCATTAAAACGCCAACAAAATTTAGTTTATTTTGAATATAAATCTGGGAAATTCCGCAAAGGAAAAGTAATGTAGAAGTAAGGATAATAGCATCAATTGAAACCAAAAGATAAATATTAACCGAAGGAATTACCGCGAAGAAAAGTAGTAATAATTTTCTTCTTTGAGCATCAATATTAAAATTTTTCATTAATAGATTCATCAACGGAAAACTTAAAACAGAAATCGCTAAGAAGCCTAAGCTCATCCCTAAAATACTACCATTAAACAATTCCATAAAAGCATAATGAAGCAATGTGGTATAAGGTGGATGTGTTTTTGTATGAAGCTGGAAAGATTCAAGATTTTTGTTGAAATTCTGAATCCATAATTGCCAGTCGGTAATGTTTAAAGCATCTGTATAATATTGTCTACCTTTATAATAAAACGGCTGCAAAAAGGCAATGTCTACATTTCCCTGGCCCATATTTCCTAAAATAATTAATACAACACAAATCAGGAAGATCCAAAAGAAATTCAGCTTTTCATAGTGTAAAAAAGCCAAGAGCCCCGTACCTAAAAAAAGTAGGCAGAATAAACTGCCTACTAATAGAAATGAGGATGGATAGATTACCGAGAACGGAAATACAAGATTGTTCCCGGTAAATACCACATATTTATTGAGTAAAAAAATACTTACTGCTAAAAATATCCATATAAAAATGGCTATTGAAAAAACTTTTAAAGGGAAATTAGTTTTTCCTAAATATTTCATCATCTTAAAAATGTTTCTGGTTATTGCGTTGCTTTGATAATTGATGTTGTAATCTGTTCTTCTTTTTCTTTAGAATAGGTAGAATCAAAAGGCTCCATTACATCGAATAAATACTGATAGAACGGCGTTATTTTCTGCACGTTTTCAGATTCTTTCATGGCTTTTTCTTTACCCATTTCTTTAAGATTACCTACAAAAGTATTGAATTTCTTATCAATTGGCTCTATAGATCTCACCAAATAATCATACGCTTTATTTTTCTGACCAAGTTGAGTATAAGCATCCGTAACAGCTTTCACCACCATTGAATATTCCATCGGCTTCACTCCCATTGCTCTTCTTAAATATCTCTGTTCAGAGGGTTTAAGGCTTGCATAATAATCATATTCTTCAAAAATTCCTTTTTTAAGAACTTCCGCCAATTCCAATGCCTTTTTCTCTTGTCCTGCAACGATATATCCGTAAACCAAAGAGCTTAAAGAACGAGGATCATTGTATTTCTGAGCCGGAATTTCTTTCGCTGCTAAATCTAATAATTCAAGGGCTTTTGCTTTTTGTCCGCTCATCGCTAATGCTGCTGCTGCTCTGCTTGCAGAACTTCTGTAGCTCATGATATTAGAAGTAGCTGTTTCATCAAAATGGTTATTAAGGTTTTTGAAGTTCCCCCATCTGAAGTTTTTCACCGTGTTGTAAAGAGAGTTTGCATCTACTCTTCCCATTTCACCATCCGGAGTTTGTGGCGTATGAATCGGAATTAATCGATAGCTGAAACCGTCAAACTGAAGATATTCATCAAGATAGAAAATATTTTCGCTGTCGTAAACCCCTCC
>DKLU01000190.1:4673-9481 GCA_002455915.1 Chryseobacterium sp. UBA6632 | reverse complement strand
TTATTTTGATATTTTAAATGCAGAAGTTCCAGCTTTACCTCCATCTTTTGAATCGAGATTTGAGAATCAACTGCAGGTTGTTTTTGATATTAAACCTAAAGTTTTCAGCTTTATGTTTGGACTTTTAGACTCAACCATTATTGAAGACCTTCACAAACAGGGAACAATTGTCTTTGGAAATGCGACGACTTTAGATGAAGCCATTGCTTTGGAAAACCTTGGCGTGGATGTTATTGTTGCTTCCGGATTTGAAAGTGGCGGCCATCGACCTTCATTTTTGGATCAATCAGAACTTTCGACGACGGGAACTTTCGCTCTAATTCAATTAATTAAAGATAAAGTAAAAATCCCTGTGGCAGCAGCCGGAGGAATTGCCAATGGTCGCGGAATTGCCGGAGCTTTTACCTTAGGAGCCGAAGCCGTACAAATCGGCACCGCATTTTTAGCCACCGAAGAATCTGGAGCCTTGCCTATCCACAAAGAATTCTTATTTTCTGATGCCGCAAAATCTACAACCCTTTCCAGAGCATACACCGGAAGATTAGGACGAGCCATAACCACAGAAATTACCAAAAATGTATTAACTGCAACAGACGATGTTTTACCTTTTCCTTTGCAGACGACTTTTATGAATTCGTTAAAAAAATCGGCTTTAGAACAGCAGAAAAATAATCTCGTAATGTTCTGGTGCGGACAAATCGCTCCTCTTCTGAAACATAAAAAAGCCACAATTTTAATGAAATCATTGATTGAGGAAGCGAATGAGTTGCTTAAATAACTTGCTGGAAGATGGAGGCTGTAACGTACGCAAAAACTTTCTTCTTCCAGCCCCCATCTTCTTTTCCAAAAGTTCTAAACCGTCATTCCAATATCGATTCCTTTTATTTTTCGGTAAAGATCGGTTGCATAATTATCCGTCATTCCAGAAACGAAATCGATCACTCCAAGAACCTTCTGATAATCGGTTCCTTCATCGTAAACAAATTGTTTTGGAAGTAATTTTAATGCTTTTGTATCGTAAGATTTTCTATTTTCTTTAGACTTTAAAATAGATGGAATAAAATGATCCAGCAATTCGTACATTACGTTATAGCCGGCATTTTCAATTTCTACAACTGCTTTATGATTATAAATTTTTTCGATAGAGAAAGATTCAATATCCTGTAAGGCATTGTTTTCAGACTTATAAATATCCAAAAGTCCTTTATCTAAATTTCCTTCAAGAATCGTATTAAAGTTATTTCTATACAGCTCCAACGATTTATTAATTAATGCATTAATTACTTTTGCTCTTAAATAAGAAATTTGTTCATTTTCATTTCCGATAGAATCCAGCTTATCTTTTACTCTTTTGATATCGTCAGTTTCAGATTTTACGAGTTCGAAAAATAAATTTTTACAGTCCGCTGTAGAAACAATGCCCAAACGGTGAGCATCTTCCATATCAATTATATTATAGCAAATATCGTCAGCCGCTTCTACCAACCAAACGAATGGATGTCTTTTGAAAATATACGGTTCTTCGCTTTCTGAAATTAAATTCGTTTCTTTTGCAATTTCTAAGAAAATATCTTTTTCATTTTGAAAAAAACCGAACTTTTTTCTATGAATAATTCCTTTCTTTTTTGCAATCGCTTCACAAGGATATTTTGCAATACTTGCTAATGTAGAGAACGTTAGCTGAATTCCTCCCGCATCTTTCCCTTGTTGTTGTTGAGCCAAAACTCTGATGGCATTGGCATTTCCTTCAAAATTTACCAGATCTGCCCATTCTTTTTCGTTGAATTTTGGCTTTAAATCAGATTCATTTCTTTCAAAATAGCTCGCAATCGCATCTTCTCCCGAATGCCCAAAAGCCGGATTTCCTACGTCATGACACAAACAGGCTGCCGCGATTACATTTCCTAAATTATGAAGGTAAAAACTTTTGGAATCTTCCGTAAGGTCATTTTTATATTCGTCATGAATAAACTCGCCCATCACACTTCCCAAACTCCTTCCCACAGAAGAAACTTCCAACGAATGCGTTAAACGGTTGTGTACAAAAACACTGCCCGGAAGCGGAAAAACCTGCGTTTTATTCTGCAGTCTTCTGAAAGCCGATGAAAAAATAATTCTGTCAAAATCTCTCTGAAAATCCGTTCTTGAAGCTTTTGTATGTGGATTGTTTCCGGTACGCTGATTGGTGAAAATCTGGTTTAAGTTCATCATTTTTCAAAATTACTTCAAATTTTAGTTTTACGGAATACTATTTGAACTTTTGTGGAAAACTATCTTATGCCCGAAGGTCCAACGATATTATTACTGAAAGAAGATCTACAAAAATTTGTAGGCAAAAAAGTATTGACCGCTCATGGAAGTTTTAAGATTGATAAAGGGATACTGGAAGGGAAAATTTTAAATGAAATTCGCACTTTTGGCAAACAGACCTATTTGGTTTTTGATCATACTGTGATCAGAATTCATTTGCTGATGTTTGGCTCTTATAGTTTATTTGAAAGGAAAGATCAGGCAAATAATTTACGGCTGGGACTAACTTTTAAAGATGGCGGAATGTATTTTTATACTTGTAATGTAAAATCTGTTGATCCGGAATTTTTAAACACTATTGATTGGAAAGCTGATGTGATGAGTGATGAATGGAATCCTACAGAAACTGAAAAAAGGTTAAAATCAAATCCTAAAATGATGATTTGTGATGCATTAATGGATCAGGATATTTTTTCAGGTGTAGGAAATATAATCAAGAATGAAGCTTTATTTCGGGCAGGAATTCATCCAGAAAGTATAATTGAAAATTTACCTTCTAAAAAGTTGAAAGAAATAATCGCTGAAGCCAGAAATTACAGTTTCGATTTCAAAAAATGGAAAAAAGCGAATGTTCTGAAAAAGCATTTTAAAGTTTATCATCAGAAAAACTGCCCGAAATGTGGTGCCGAAATTATAAAAAAAGACACCGGAAACGGAAAACGAACCAGTTTTTTCTGTGACAATGATCAGAAACTCTATTAATAAAAATAACCAACTTTTTGAATATTTTAAAATAGCCTATCCTATAGTTTTATGAAATGTAATACTTTTTGTCACTGACAAATGACATAATTTCATCATTTCTGACACCAAAGTCATTCAAGTTACTTGAATGGCTTTTTTACATTTAATTCATACAGTAAAAATTTTCGAACCAGAAAATAATTTTTGTTAACAGAAAATTCATTTTAGGTGAAAACTCGACGATCACATTTTTGATTTTGCGATGATGTTATGCATGCCATTTTTTCTTTTTTGGATTATCAAGTCTTAAATACAAAAGACCAAAGCTTTATCAGATTAATAAAGTTTTACAAATAAGATAATAAAAATACATATAAATTTTCAAAAACACATTAAATAATTGTAAACAAAATTTAACATTAAAAACACATAAACACAACTTAACACACTGATAAACATCATAATTATTTGCTTTGGCACACGATTTGAAAGTAGTAATATTGCAAATACAAAATCGACAATAAAAAGTCAAATAATTAAATATATAACAATATGATCACTTACATCGGAATTGCAACATTTTTAGTAGTTATTACTTCTTACTTTATGACTGTTAGAAGAGAAGGAAATTAATTGTATTCTCACTAACAAATAGTCGCTTATAGAAGAAATTTACTAATTCACATTTATGTTTACAACCCCACAGAAGGTTGTTGCTCTTTTACTCAATTGGAGTAAAAGGGCCCAAAACATAAAGTAGGAGATTTACAAACAAGACAAATTTTAATTTTTATAATAGCCGATAGGGTCGAACTAAAGTTCGGCTTTTTTTGTTTTTAGAGGTAAGTTCACAGTAATTTTCACTTACTTTCGTTATTATGATTCAGGAAATTCAGATTGTTCAGGATAAAGCATTTAAAAAATTAAACTTAATAATTTCAGACATTACTAAAGATTTAGAATGTGACGAATATTTCGGCTACAATTTTAAGCTTGATCAATTCAATATTAAATTCAGAAAGGCGAAAGTTACTCCCAAGAAAATCGGACAGTTTGTAACGCTATGGAAAAGAAATCCCGAAACCAAAGAAACCGAACCTTTTCAATATAACGATGATTTTGATTTTTATATTATTTACACAGAGCACGAAAATCATCAAGGCTTTTTCCTTTTCAGCAAGAAAGCTTTAATTCAACATCAAATTTTAACGACAGAATCGAAAGAAGGAAAACGCGGCTTCAGAGTATATCCAGATTGGGATATTGCAGAAAATAAACAAGCAATAAAAACTCAAAACTGGCAGCAAAAATCATTTATCAACCTTTCTGAACATAGTTATCTGGAAAAACTCCAAAACATTTTAAATAGTGAAATATAAACAGATATTGCTTTATCTTTGCGTATAAATTTCATTTACTATGAATCTGTACGACCTTATTATTCAGGATAAAGAACAAGTGACGCTCAATGATGTTTTCCTTGAAACTCAAAATAAGGAACAATTTGTACAGCTCATTAAAGAACATACCTACATTAAAGAATTGCAAGAATACGATCTTCCCGTGAACAATAAAGTACTTCTGCAAGGAAGTTCGGGTTGCGGAAAAACCATGACTGCTAAAGCGATTGCGAATGCTTTAGGTAAAAATATTATTATTTTAAATTTAAGCAATATCGTTTCTTCAAGAATTGGCGAGACTTCACAAAATATCAAAATGATTTTCGATAAAGCGGCGCGTGAAAGATCAGTTCTTTTTCTTGATGAACTCGACCAGATCGGGAAAGCGAGAGGCAGCGACGATAAAGATGTTGG
>DKLU01000190.1:0-4582 GCA_002455915.1 Chryseobacterium sp. UBA6632 | reverse complement strand
GACGATAAAGATGTTGGCGAAATGCGAAGATTGGTGAATACATTGATCCAGTTGATCGATTATTATCCTGAAAATGCACTTTTACTTTGCGCGACGAATCACCCTGAAATCATTGATACCGCTTTGTTGAGACGCTTTCAGCTGAAGATTAATTATGAAATGCCTTCGAAGGAATTTTTGGATATTTTTTATGATAATTTATTATCGAAGTTTCCTGAAGATTTAAATAAAATTGATCGAAAATATGACATCTCTTTTGCGGAAGCGAAGGATCATGCGTTAACTTTGGTGAAAGGAAATGTTATTGGGAAACTGGAAGGGAGATCCGTGGAGATATAACAGTTTTCTTGTATAAAATTAAACCCCTCAAATTCAGAATAAAATACCTTTTAAAAATTGAAAGGTATTTTTTATTTCATCAAAAATATCATAAGAGTTCAAATTATTTCAAACACTTATTAATTCACAGTTTTATCATTTAATAATCAACATTTTACACAAACATTTAGGTACATTTTTTGCTACTAAAATATAAGTAAAAAACACACCTAATGAAAAAAGCAATATTTAGCTATTTAACGATAGCAAGTCTTCTTCTCGTATCCTGCGAAAAGAAATACAACAAAGAACCTGCAGAAAGCGAAAACATCATGACAACTGTATTAATCACCATCTCGATCATGGCAGCGACTCTCCTATTCACTTATTTTACTACCAGAAAACAACAGAAAAAATAACACACAAAATCCCTCTCATTACTGAAAGGGATCTTTTGTTACTATGAAGAAATTAAACTGTGTACTGATTTTACTTCACCATCACTTTAAAATTACTGTTCAGATTTTCTCCTGAAACATTCAGAATATAATTTCCGGATGTTTTGATGTGAGCGATATTTATATTAAAAGTTCCATTTCCGTTACTATTCAACTTTTCTTTCAAAACCACTTTTCCGGTCAGATCAATTAATGTCGCTGTTAAGTTTGATTTTTTATAATCAGGAAGCTGAATAAAAATCTGATCTTTTGCCGGATTTGGATACACTGAACCTGCATTTTTACTGATGCTAAATTCTTTATTTCCTAAAACCGCCTGATTGTACAAACCATAAACATCCGTTGCAGACAAGGCGTAATTATACATTTTCAGCTCATCAATCGCACCTTTGTAAGGAGCAGGAGCATTTGCCGTTGACAAAAATTCAAGCTCGCCAATATTTCCTATCACCAAATCACTTTCTTCACCAATTCCTGTCACTGCGGTTTCATCGCCTTCGGATGCTAAGATTCCATTTCTGTAAATTCTCATTTTGTGAGTCGCAATATCTCTCATAATGACAACATGCACCCAATCTCCGGTAAAATAATTGGCAATAGGCGATGTAATTTCCTTTTTTGTAACATCATCATCAATAGCATATCGCAACTGACCACCTTTTATTTCTACATTAAAACGCTTACCCGTAGCTCCTGTGTTGGTATTTTTAGTAAATGAACCTTTACATAAAACATATAAACTCGTTGCTGAAGATGAAGGAATCATACTTATCGGGGCTTTCATCCAATACGAAACCGTAAACGAATTATTATTAAACATAATCTGATCCTGATGAGGAATACTTGCGATATAATTATTAGGAGCCGTGGCAAAATCTAATGCGTAATTTTCTTTTCCAGGAACTCGTACGCTGGCATTATCATAGTCTGTATTCAATATTCCGTTGTTAGCATAAGATGTTATATCTGCAATTTGCTCTCCCGAAGAAGGCGCTTCCGAAAACGGCCAGTTTCCGACAATACTCGGTGTTAAAGCACGGAAATTCCAGACATCTCCTGTAACACTGCCTAAAGTATTGGAAGCATCAACTCTCCAATAATAGTTGGTGGCTGTACTTAAATTAGTCAGCTGATAAGAAGGTGTAGCCGAATATGGTATTGTTGCAACATTGGTTAAATTCTGAGGATTTGTTCCGAAATACACATTATAATTTGTTGTATTCGAACTTCCTGTCCATTTTAAAAGCACATTTCCATTGCTCAGTTCCACATTACTATTAGCATTTGTCGGAGTTGGATTTGCTGCTTTAGTCGGAGCCGACGGTACAGGCGGTGTCGTTATCGAAGCAGAAGCATACACCGAAGAATCTGTAGAATTGATCGCTTTAACTCGATAATAATACTGAGTATTTGGTGTTAAACCTGTTTCATTATAATTTATGACATTCGCAGGAAGCGTTGCAATGACATTGAAAGTGGTTCCATTGTTTGATCTTTCCAACACATAATTGGTTTCATTTGTTGCATTATCAACCCAATTAACGGTTAGCGAACTTGAAGCCGGAGTTCCCGAAGTGGTGGCATTCGTGAAATTCAAATTCGTAGGCGGAATGACAAAATCAGGAGCAGCCGTGTTAGGCAAACTGTTAATATAAACCTCAATATTAAGATACGGAGCATGTGTTGTGCTTACTGCCAAAGCATCAAAAACATTTGGATTCAATCCGTTAGCAATTTCCCAGGCATCAGGCATTCCGTCATTGTCCGTATCTAAAGGAGCTGGAGCACCATATACATGTCCCGCGCCGCCATTGGTAAAGCCAAATTGCGATGTTAAATCACTCTGAACATACACATACGTTGCCGTTGTCCCTTTTGACTGTAAATCTGAAATCATTAAATTATCCACCTGATCTCGTCTTGGATAAGAAGCTCCCACTCCCGCAACCACATTATCATATGCCGCCTGAGCTGTCAACACAGGGTTTTGTACCGGATAATCATATGGAACTGATTTTATAGCCGCCATATCTCCCACCGGAAAGCCAGTTAAGTCTTGTGGAACTAAAGTTCCGTCTAATATTCCGTTTTTGTTATTATCAAAGTAATTTCCGGAACCATATAAATTGAAATTGGCATTTCCTACACTAAAAGGTGTGGTTACCGAGTTGCTTGTATTAGGACCTCCGATAAAATAATTATTGATGATATTCACAAAAGAGCTTCCCGCTGAATCACCACCCATAATATAAGCCTCACCCGATTGCGTGTGACCGTAGGTATTTCCATAATTTCCCCAATTGTAAACAACATTGTTTACGAATTCGTTGATGCCTTTAACCTTATTATTTCGGGTTTTATTGCAGATATATAAATTACCGATCAGGCTTATTTTACCTCCGGCTGGTGGCTGCATTAATCCTCCTGCAGAGTGATTATGACGGTGCAAACCTTGTCCTATAATTGAATTTTGAATGGTAATATTATCCGGACTTGTTCCGTTGTTGTCCCAATTTACAGAAAACACCTCATCTGTTCCCCAGCTGAACGTCATGTGATCCAGAATGATATTAGCTCCGTTGGAAATCCCTGAAGCATCCTGATTTTGCGAGGTTCCTCCGTAACGGATTCTAAAATATCTCGCAATCGTATTATTGGCTCCCGAAAACGACACGCGAGGTCCCAAAAATACAATTCCTTCTCCTGGAGCCGTTTGTCCGGCAATCGTTGTATTGGGAGCTACAGCCACAATAGACTGTAAATTAACAATTCCCCCTACTTTAAAAATAACAAACCTTCCCGGCTGGCTCACGGCATCACGAAATGAACCTGCACCGCTGTCATTCAAGTTGGTCACTAAATAAATTTGTGGATTAGCCGCACCTCTGGCTCCGGTTGTAAATCTTCCAAATCCTGTAGCTTCCGGAAAGGCCAATGTCTGTGCATTAAGCTCCAAAGTGGAAAACGTAGCTCCACAAAATAGCAATGAGGTTAGCGTTTGTTTAATGAGTAATGATCTTTTCATAAGATTAATTTTGTGTTAACTAATCTAAACACAAACGTAAACAGCGGCATCCTGCTCCATCCTGATTAGATACTATAAATCAAATAATTACGATTACAAATCATTACTTTTACACTAAGTGAAAATATTTCAATAGACTGAGAATCATTAGGAAAATGAGCACCTTTTTTATATTTATTTTAAGCCTTCAATTTAATCTTTCTCTAAATTTTAAATGGATTTGAATGGATTTTAATAAATCAACTGTGGAAGATTTTTTATATTTGGTTAGAGTTTGGATTGACAGAAAGAGGTCGATTTGAAAGTTAGCCGTAATTTTAAAACTACAATTCTTTATATGAATTTTAACGGATTATTTCTTTTTCAAGATGATAAAAAATTTTTATATCTAAATGATTTAGAAATTTACTTTGCTAATCTTCAGCATTTGTACGAAAATCTTGAGCAAAATGATGTTCAATTCTTGAACTTTTCATTTATTGCTTTATGTTCGAGTACATTGGAAGCAGCACTAAATCAAATTGCATTTGAATACTATCTAAATAAGTTTGGGCCCATTGAATACAAAAGCTATTTTGAAAGTATAATAAATTTAAGTTTTAAAAATAAACTTTATTTATTACCCACTATCGTATCTGATTTTAAGTTAAAGTTCAACAAAAACTCTTATACACTTAAAAAATTGGAGGAATTAATTATTACTAGAAATAAACAACTTCACAAAAAGCCATATATACAACAAGTTGAAGATGATTTGGAAAAACTACAAAATGGAGATGAA
>DKLU01000057.1 GCA_002455915.1 Chryseobacterium sp. UBA6632 | reverse complement strand
TCCGCAAAAAGTACATGCATAATGACCTTTTTTAATAATCTGTTCTGATGATTTATCTAAAGAATGAGGTAAAATAGGTAAACCATATTTCACATTTTCCTCGTCAAAAAAGAAAACACTGATTTCTCCAGAAACTTCTTCAATAGCCATTTCTATTTGGCCAAGTTGTGAAATGCCCTTTAATCTTAATTCTGAAAAAAATTCATCACTACCTAAGTTTTCTTTCTTGAAATTCTGAATAGCAAATTCACCATTTTTAATCAGACAAATTGATTTCCCTTCAACTAATGTCTCGAATTTTTTATTTTTACTTATAAAAAAAGTAACAATGCTGTAAAGAATAATTATCACTATAAATACTATTATTGAGGAAATTATTCCCACGTCTTTATTAAACATAGGATCTCCTGCTGCAGAACCTAAGCCAATAATTACAACAAGTTCAAAAATAGACAATTGCTTCACCCCTCTTTTTCCTAAAATTCGTAACCCAATAATAATTGCAATAAACATAATTGCTGTACGAAGAATAATTTCCAGAAGAAATGACCATTCTTCATGACCCATCAATAATTCTTTCCAATTAAAATTCAATAAAAATAAAGAGAACATAGAAAATTATTTACTTTATCAAATCCAAAAAACAGACCAATAATAATCGGTTTTAGCGATAATAATGATCGAAAAAAAGCGTTTTTATAAATTAATAATTATAGGGAAATTTGCACTTTATATTTACACTTTTCTAATGAAAATTATTTCACTAAAAGAAGGTAATTTCTCAACCAATAAAACGAAAGATTTTACTTTATTAACTGATGAAAATTTTGATGAAATTAAAGGTATTAAAATGTCGGTTCAGCCGTTTTTAGTTATTACAAAAAATGATTACATCCTTTTAGACGCTGGTATTGGCTGGAAAAATAATGCAGGAGAATTAATTATACTAGAAAAATTGAAAGAGAATAATATCAATCCTGAGCAAATAACAAAAGTATTACTTTCTCACCTTCATAAAGATCACGTTGAAGGAATTTTAAAATTTACAAACAACGGTTTTGAATCTAATTTTCCAAATGCTGAAATTTATATTCAGAAAAGAGAATTAGATTTCGCTCTGCAAAACACAGGAAATTATTCCTTTGATTTTGATACTTTGGAGAAAATTATTCAGTTACCTAATATCAATTGGATGCAAGAAAATACCGGAAAAATCAATAATGAAATTTCATTTGAAGTTACCGGAGGCCATACTCCTTTTATGCAGGTTTTTTGGATTAATGAAGCAGGAGAAAACATCTTTTATGGTGCAGATAACCTTCCACAAGAGTCTTATCTAAAATATCATTTAGCTTTTAAAAGCGACTATGATGGGAGAAAAGCAATGGAACTAAGACAACTTTGGCAGCAGCAGGCTGAAGAATACCATTGGAAAGTTCTTTTATACCATGATCTCGAAAAGTCTATTTTAGAATTTTAATAATTATAATTGATTGAACCACTTATAGATATCTACTTCAGAAGCAATATTCAGTTTTTTTCGTAATCTGTTTTTACGATTTTGAATGGCTTTTGGGGTAACAAAAGTGTAAGTGGCAATCTCTTTAGTTGATAGATTAAGTTTCAAATAGATACAAAAAATAAGCTCCGAATTCTTCAGATTGGGCTGTATAGCGAATATTTTATCAAAAAAATCGGGATAAACCAATCGGGATTTGTTCAAAAGACGAGGCGAGTTTTCTTTCGCTAATGTTATAATCTCATCCTGTGCCAAAATTTTTTGGTTTAAATCGTCTAAATTTATTTCCGCTTTGTCGTTTTTCATACTATTCTTTCTCATCTCTACTCAATTCCGATGCTTAAATGCAAAGGCTCTATTCCACTCTTAAACTTTAATTTACTATTTCTCAAAAAAATAAATAAAATTCGTCTTTTTGATATATTATTTTCATAATTTTTGATATTTTGTTTAAAATTATAAACACCTAGGCATTCATATAATTTTAAGGTAAGAGCAAAGAAATAAAAAATGATTAAATTTTCACTGAATTGCAATACCATATACATACCACGCGAATTGCAATTTTGCTAATATTTATCATTTTTTTTGCTCATTAAATATCTGTTTTAAAATCTCAGACCAAAAGTATAATATTATCGTCTTATAAATTTATGATTACAATCAAGCATTTTGTGTTTGGACATCAAAACAGCCTTCTACCTTTATTTATAGGTGATATCATAAAGTTTCATGGTATCTCTGTGGTATTTTTTATCACTATTTATAGATTAATTTATCATTTTTCTGAAGCCTGAAAAATATTCCCAAATCAATATTTTTTAACTAAAATTATCAACCAAAGCTGATTTCCAAATCTTTAATAAAATGATATGCAACAAATAATGATTCTAAATTATTTACTGCTAATATCTATGGTATTAAAGATTTTTATGCGAATATGGCATAGAGAATGTATTAGAAAACAGAACAATATTACTTTAACAAATCTATCTTTAAATAATTGAAAATTATAGAGTTGTTACCACTTAATTATATACGCTTTATGGATGCAAATAGTTTTAGAGGCGACTTTTGGTCGGCTAGAAAGATTGAAAACAGTTATCTCATTAGTATAAAAGAAAAATCGAGTTTAAAGGATGCTCTTACCGATTTTATTATAAGTCAAAAAATAACAACCGGAAAAATAGTTGGAGTTGGCTCAATAAAAGATGTTCTGCTTCGTTTTAAAAATCCGGGGACTAAAAAGCATTTTAATGTGAAATTTAATGCTAAAAATATGACCGCCAATATATCAGGAAGTGTATGTAATATTGATGAAAGCCCTATTTTAGAACTCAATGTAACTTTTGATGAAGAACATCATGCTATGGCAGGCGATCTTTTGGATGCTAAGATATTAAATAAGGGTGAATTTTTCCTCCACCCTTTAAATACTCAGATTATTTATTTTAATAATGATAACGACAGGTTTTTATCCTAGATCGTACATCCATCATCATCACAAGAATTTTCTTGATCTGCCAAATTTATAAACGGTGATTCCGTTTCTTTATTGGCCTGCTTTAAAGCATCTTCAAAAACATTCACAGGTTGCGCTCCAGAAACAGCATACTTTTCATTTAATACAAAAAACGGAACGCTACTAATCCCATGATTTCTGGCATCCAAAATATCCTGATGTACTTCATAATCAAATTCATCAGAGCTTAGTACTTTTTTAGTTTCTTCTTCATTAATTCCTAATTTTGAAGCTAAAGAACTTAAAACATCAACATCAGAAACATCTTTTCCGTCTGTAAAGTGAGCTTTAAACAAAAGTTCTTCCATTTCATTTGCCTTATTATATTTTTTAGCCAAATGAAGAATTTTATGTGCTGAAAAGGTATTAGTGATTAAAGCTTTACTAAAATTAAATTCCAAATCGGCAGCTTTTCCAACTTCAGAAACATGATTCATCATTTGCTGAGCCTGAGATTCAGGAAATCCTTTTTTTTCTTTAAAATATTGCGAAGTGCTGATGGCTTTTCCAGATTCTAATGTTGGATCTAGCTGAAAGCTCTTCCACTCTACTTCTACTTTATCTTTAAAAGGTAATTTTTCGAGTGCCTGCTCAAAATTATGCTTTCCTATATAACAAAACGGGCACATCACGTCTGACCAAACTTTTATTTTCATTGTTTAAATTTTACGAACCAAATTTAATTCTTTCACTTTATATGTAAAATGAAAATTGATAGGTGAAAACTATTTATGTTATAATTAGACGTATAAATAACTTGAAATAAAATATTTATGAAACGTTTCAACTAGCTTTCAACCAGTTTAAAGCAATAATTTACAACTATTTTTTCAGATTTAATTTAAATAAATAAAAAATAATTGCACTAAGTGTAACCTTTTTACTTTCTCAAACGTATAATATATACAAACTCTTTTTTGAGGAAAAAATAGATGAGACAATTAAAAATCACTAAGCAGGTAACCAACAGGGAAACTGCTTCATTAGACAAGTATTTGCAGGAAATTGGTAAAGTAGAACTAATTACAGCAGACGAGGAAGTAGATTTGGCACAGAGAATACGTGCGGGCGACAGAGCAGCACTTGAGAAATTAATTAAAGCCAACCTTCGTTTCGTAGTTTCAGTATCTAAACAGTACCAAAATCAAGGTCTTTCTTTACCCGATTTAATTAATGAAGGTAACTTGGGATTGATGAAAGCAGCAAAAAGGTATGATGAAACAAGAGGTTTCAAATTCATCTCTTACGCGGTATGGTGGATTCGTCAATCAATTTTACAGGCATTGGCTGAACAGTCGAGAATTGTAAGATTACCATTGAACAAAATCGGTTCCATCAACAAAATCAACAAAGCTTACGCTCATCTTGAGCAGGAAAATGAAAGACCACCTTCTCCGGAAGAATTGGCTGAAGTTCTTGACATGAGCGAGGAAGATATCAAAGAATCAATGAAAAATTCCGGTAGACATTTGTCTATGGATGCGCCTTTGGTAGAAGGTGAAGATTCTAATCTTTATGACGTATTGCGTTCTGGAGAATCTCCAAGCCCAGATAAGGATTTGATGCTTGAATCTCTACAAATCGAGATCGAAAGAGCATTGAATACTTTGACTCCAAGAGAGGCTGATTTGGTAAGATTATACTTCGGATTGAACGGAAAACACCCGATGACGCTGGAAGAAATCGGTGAAACTTTTGATCTTACAAGAGAGAGAGTTCGTCAGATCAAAGAAAAAGCGATCAAGAGATTAAAGCACAATACCAGAAGTAAGATCTTAAAATCTTATTTAGGTAAATAATTTTAACGAAACAATGTATAGGCGGAGCTTGATTTTCAGGTTCCGCTTTTTTATTTTTGTAATGATGAATGATATTTATATTTTAATTATAGGATTTGTAATTCTTTTTGGTTCACTCAATACCATCCTTTACTTTCATTTTAAATATAGACGAAAAATATTATTCAAATTTTTACAAACCAACGATTATATTTTAGTTGAAAAAGTAGAAACTGATATTGAAAAATATTCAAAAATTAATAATAAATTTTTCTACAGAAAGTCTGATATTGTCTTTTTCGAGGATGAAATTTTCATTATTTCTTATAATTATAACAAACCTATTATACAAATCGGAAATGGCGAGGAAACATTCACTGGTGTTTTTCCAAAATAGAATTATGCCATTAAATCAAAAAACAATAATCG
>DKLU01000419.1 GCA_002455915.1 Chryseobacterium sp. UBA6632 | reverse complement strand
AGATTTAGCCTTAATTCCCAAAATTTGCGAGTTACTTTCGCTTACATCAATTCCCAATTCCTGCAAATGATCTTTTAATATTGTAGAATAATTTACCAATTTAGATCTTCTTTCATCACCCTTTTGAGAATCAACTAAATCCAGTATTCCTCCTAAACCGGCAATATCGAAAGGCATTAAGGCAGAACTGAAAATTTGTGGTTTTGAGGTAACATTAAAAAAATCTGCAAAATCATGAGGGCACAAAATCAATCCGGCGCGTGAAGCAAAAGTTTTGGCAAGACTTGCTGTTCTGAATAAAACGGTTTCCTGAATTCCTAAACCAACGACTAACCCTTTTCCATTCGGGCCGTGTGTACCAAAAGAATGAGATTCATCAACAATTAACATACAGTTTTTTGATCTTGCAATTTCAGCAAGTTGAGGTAAAGGCGCTATGCTTCCATCGGTACTGTAAACCGCATCCACTACAATAATTCCGGAGCCCAATGCATTAATTTTCTGCATCAAATGATCTACATCATTATGAGCAAATTGCACTGCTTTTCCTCCGCCTAAGCGGATACCGTTCCAAATGCTCATATGCGCCATAGAATCAATATAAACAGGGATATCCATATCTTCAATTAAAGTTTGCATCAATCCTAAATTGGCAACATATCCTGATTGGCACAAAATAGCACTTTCCGCTTCAAAAAATTTGGCAAATCTGTTTTCCAATTTTGCCTGTGGAGCTTCTCCATGAATAAAAGAGGCAGACATAAGAGGCATATTAGAAATTTGAGTCAGTATTTCAGCCTGGCAATTTAAAACGTGAGTCTCTGTAGAAAGACGAAGATAATCGTTGCTTGTAAGGTTGATTGATGATTCTTCCGGCATTCTTCCTCGAATAATATGCCGCCCTTCCCATTCTTTTTGCAGACGATTGACATAAAAATCATCCATCTTTTTGGCTATAAAATCTGGATATTTCCTGTGATTTTCTGTAATTACTGAATGATTAAATTGAGTTTCCATAGTTAAAATATTTGTATTAGCTAATAAATTTCAATCCCTATCTATACATATATTTGAATTAATTTGTTCATTAAAATTACAACATTATGATAAACAAATATAGATTTACTGTTAAAAATTCATTAAATGATGAATTAAAAAATAAATTCTTTCGTTAAACTTTCCTAAAAATGATAAAATTTACCATTCATTCTTTTATTTTTACCCCTCAAAAAACTAATGAAACAAATTATATCGGATATTGTTTTTCTTA
The DNA here is from genome assembly GCA_002455915.1 of Chryseobacterium sp. UBA6632. Classification (GTDB taxonomy): domain Bacteria; phylum Bacteroidota; class Bacteroidia; order Flavobacteriales; family Weeksellaceae; genus Chryseobacterium. Next base: position 6,878 of record DKLU01000419.1, on the reverse strand, counting down.
CAGACAAAGTGTTATTCAGGCTCAAATTAAAAACTGCGGTTTTAAACTTATTAAGAATGGATAGACACCAATCAGAAATACAATGTACAATGTGCAATGAATAATTTGTAATTTTAAACATCGGTCTCATAGTTCAACGGATAGAATAGAAGTTTCCTAAACTTTAGATTCAGGTTCGATTCCTGGTGAGATCACGATGAATAAAATTATTATATATTAGCATTACATTCACTTCACAAAATGAAAAAAATTATAATAACCATTTTATTTCTTGGAATAATTTCATGCAAACAGGAAAAGAAAGAAACGATTAAAGATGAAAATATAGCATCATCGGAAAGTTTTCAAATTCCTGACAGTTTATCTAAAAACAGCATTTTTATAGAAAAAAATAAAGATGGAATTTTCAGATTGAGGGTTCAGAGTAAAGAACAGCGAGGTAAATATTTTTTTGCAGACACCGCCAATATTCTAAAGGCTGAGCAATATCGTTTTGAAAATAATCATTTCATTAAAACTAAAAGCGTTGACCTTGAAAAAACAGAATGGTCATATTTTGAGATTGACAGTACAAATATTACATTTAAAAAGCTAAATAGCAAAAATTATTTTCTTGTTTCTGCCAACACAACAAATATGGGAAAAGCTGTTCCTAATCAAATCGTTCAGTTTTGGGCAATCAATAAAAATGATGTGAAGGAAAATTATAATTTATTGTATTCCGGTTATCCTTCCGAGTTTTGTAATGAATGTATAAAAGGTGACTTTGCAGAAAATGAGAAACTTAACATTAATAAATCTGTAAAAAACTTACTTTATCAGTTTGCCAAAAACTCTAAGTTGATTTATCATCCTAAACTCAGCGAAAAAAATCCGAATAATTATAAAAATTATCAGGAAAAATGGGAAACAGATAATGGTCAGGATTCTCATTTTGGTGCAGGATATATTGGCGAATTAGATAAAATATATTCAACATATTACCAGAAAGATTTGTTTTCAATCTTGGGAACCCCTGAAATGACTATCGAAAATGACCAGTACCTTGTGGGAACTTATTTTCGTGGAAACCTTTTAGCTTACGATAAAAAGAAAAAGCTATACTTCCCTGTTATTGTTGAAAGCTGCGCTGGTTTTTGTAATAAAAAAATTGAATTTGTAAACGATCATACTTTAAAAATCACTTATGAAGATGACTCTTCTTTCGAGATAGATTTAAATAAAATTATTTTTGACACCTAAAATATAAACTATGAAAATGAAAATTGCAGCTTTTGCAATCGCACTGTTTTCTTTCGGGAAAATATCTGCTCAGGAAATAAAAAAACACCTTTTTAAAGGAACAATTGATAAATTTCCTGTAACCATGTATTTGGTAGAAGAAATTTCCGGCTGCCCAACAACGCATTATTCCGGAATGTATAAATACGACAACGTAAGCAATTGGCTTTATCTGGAGATTTCTGATGATGAAGAAAATCGTCTCGTTATGGTAGAAGGCGGAATTACAGGAATTATCAGCGTTAAAAAAATAGGCGAAACATTGAAAGGTTTCTGGATCTCACCCGACGGAAATAAAAAATTGAATGTAAATTTGAAAAAAATACCAACGAACAGCAAAACAATTAAGCCGTATGAAGAAAAATACGACAACGTAAATTATGAAATGAATGATTGCTAAACTGTTTTTACATTAATCTTAAAATTTTATGAAAAAAATTATATTGAGCTTGGCTTTAATTTCTTTAGTATATTCTTGTAAAAAGGAAGAAAAAAACGAGCAAAAAACTTTAGAAAATACTGCAACAGCCACAACCAAAACCAGTTTTCCTTTGCCGCCAGTTTATATGGATTCTTCAAAATCTGAAGAGGAAATTTTAAACCATATTAAACAGAGAAAAGAAGAGATTATCAATATTTTAGAAAATTCATCATCACAAAAAAATAATCTTATCTACGAAAATTATAAAAAAGAAAATGACTCTGCTTTAGCCTTATTAACGGTAAAGGAAACTCACCTTTTGGAAGAATTTTTCACGTTTTATGATTATAATCCTGATACCGATAAACATGTTATAAAAGTTCCGGAAAAGTATAAAAAACTGGTAGACAGCTTTAATAAGGTCGGAATTGAGTTTTGGGATGTAGGAGAAGCCTATACTGAGCTTCGAATGTTTCCTGATTTTTATTTTAAAATTTTTAATGGTAAACTTACTGCAGATTATCAGAAATATCTGGAAACAATAACAGAAGAAGACAAAGTACTTTTCCAGTCGGATGCCGCCATCTCGATTCCTTGGCGCGATGTCGCAAAACGTATTGAAGTTCGTGAGAAATTTTTACACGACTACCCGACCTCTAAATTAAAAAAAGTTATTGAAAGAGAACTTCAGCTGTATAGATACGCTTATATTTTAGGTCTTGATAATACGTCAACACAGAATGATGAAGGCGGTTTCACTACCGAAAATCTTCAGGAATTTCATCGATTTATCAAAGAAAATCCTAATAGCGAAACCACAGAAATCATTAATCAATTACTTACAATGCCAAAAGATAGAGAAAAAGTATTTGATTTTGTAAACAAGTGGTTAAATTATCCTTACGGCAAGCCTTTAGATTAATTAAAAGACTGTTTATAGCTTAAAGGGGTGGTATTTGTCTTCTTTTTAAATAATTTATTGAAAGATTGTGAATGCTCAAAACCCAAGTTATAAGCCACCTCCGATACCGAAAAATTCGTTGTGGTAAGGTATTCTTTTGCCTTCTCAATGAGTTTTTCGTGGATGTGCTGTTGGGCATTTTGTCCCGTCAGATTTCGCAGCATATCACTTAAATAATGCGGCGATAAATGTAAGGCAGAAGCCAGAAATTCTACAGTGGGCAAACCATTTGTTAAAGTCTTTTGCTGATTGAAATAATCGTTGAGAAGATCATCCATTTTAGTTAAAAGATCATGGCTCACCACTTTTCTCGTGATAAACTGTCTCTTGTAAAAACGGTTGCTGTAATTCAGTAAAACCTCGATATAAGAAATGATAACATCCTGACTTACTTCATCAATCGCCGTATTCAGTTCATCTTTAATACTATTTAATAAACCTACAATTAACGTTTTTTCTTTGTCTGATAAATGCAGCGCTTCCTTGGTATCATACGAGAAAAAGCCATACTTCTTAATATTTTTAGCCAAAGGATAATTTCTCAAAAAATCGGGATGAATAAACATGGTATATCCGAAATATTTAGCATTATCATCAGTCGCCAATACCTGATTGGGAGCGGTAAACATCATTCCGCCTTCATTAAAATCATAATATCCTTGACCATACCCCATCTTTCCGTGCTCAGAAAATTTATGGGAAATTTTATAAAAACCTAACGTAAAACTTCGGTCAAGATAGCATTTATCGACTTCCATCTCAGTATTATTCACCAAGCTGATTAACGGATGAAGTGGCTTCGGAAGCTGCAAAATAGTATGCAGTTCAGAAATCGACAAAATTTTTAATGGAGAATGATCTTTTTTTTCCATAATATAAAGGTATGAATTATGTGGGATTTTTTTGAGTTTGAGTGTTTGAGAGTATTAGTGTTTTAGTGGTAAACTATATTTTGGATATACTTAAACCCTCTGACACTAATACTCTAATACACTCCATTCTCACATTATTTTTAAATAAACTGTTTGCCAAATTCAGTTCTAAAAGCTTCAGCTCCCAATTCCTGACGCTGAGCAAACAACGCTTTTGCATCTTCTCCCGCCTGATATCTCAACTGTTTTTTTCCGTCTGTTGCGGCTTCATAAACTACTTCAGCTATCACTTCCGGCTCAGAAGCAGCTTCCATCATAGCATCTGTTCCAGCCATCATTTTATCAATCATTCCCTGATATTCTGGATGTGTTCCCATATCTAAAGATCTTGTGATAAAATCGGTCTTAATTCCTCCGGGAGAAACGGTTTTCACATCAATTCCAAAAGTGTTTAATTCAAAAGCCAGACTTTCACTCCAACCTTCGAGTGCCCATTTTGTAGCATGATAGGTTGATGAAATCGGGAAAGTAACCAAACCACCAATAGAAGTGGTTGTAATAAACATTCCGCTTTTTCTTTCTCTGAAATAAGGAATAAATTCTTTAGTCACGCGAATTACTCCTAATAAATTCGTATCCAATTGTCTGATAATCTGGTCATCGCTTAAAGATTCCAAAGGGCCAATCAAACCATATCCTGCGTTATTAAAAACCAAATCAATCTCACTGATTTCTAAAGCCTTATGTATAGTTGATTTAATTTGTTCCAAATTCGTAACATCCAATGGTAACAGTGTTACATTTTCCAATTGATTCAGTTCTGTTTCTGCATCAGGATTTCTCATCGTTGCAATAATGTTCCATCCTCTGTTTTGAAATAGTTTGGCTGTTGTTTTTCCTAAACCTGTTGAGGCCCCTGTGATGAAAATTGTTTTCATTATTTTTTATTGTTTAAATTTTACATGACAAAGGTCTGCACTTGCGAAAAGATTAAAGTTGCCAAAACGGAGATTGATGTAGCCAAAATGAATAGGACTTAAAATTTGAGTATTTAGATTAAATAATCATCAACTCAATGTATTTTAATGACTTGGAATGAATTTAACGTTAAAATGATACCCTTTCCAAAGCTTAATCAATGTAAATTCTTAATTTTGCAGAAGTTTTTAAGTTACATTCATTGTATGATTTTCTTTTAAAAAGCTCATGCAAAATATATTAATCATTCTATGATAAAAAAGGTATTTGGTCTGGCTATGTTGATGTCAGCCACTCTTTATTCAGCTCAGAACAGTTTTAAAATCATTCCTTTAGGAACGTATGGCGGTGGAGATGAAAGTAATCTTTCCAGCTATATGGCGGCTCCGTTGAATTCTGAAAATTATGTGGCATTAGATGCAGGAACATTGCGTTCAGGTATTCAGAAAGCCATAGAAAAAGGAAATTTTTCAGAAAAATCGGCGGCAGAAATTCTTCAAAAAAATATTAAAGGGTATATGATTTCGCATGGTCATCTCGATCATGTAAGCGGAATGGTCATCAACAGTCCGGATGATTCCAAAAAATATATTTACGCATTGCCATCGGTAGCAAAAATTCTGGCTGATGATCATTTTTCATGGAGAACATGGGCAAATTTCACCAATGCCGGTGAGGCTCCTAAGCTTGGTAAATACAATCTTATTACTCTTACGTCCGGCACAGAAATTCCTGTTACAGATACAGAAATGGAGGTTACAGCCTTTCCGTTAAGCCATGTAAAACCTTACGAAAGTACAGCGTTTCTGCTTCGTCACGGAAAGGATTATGTGCTTTATCTAGGTGATACAGGAAGTGACCGCGTAGAGCAAAGTGATCGCCTTCAAAATCTTTGGAAGCAGGTAGCTCCGCTTATTAATGGAAACCAGCTGAAAGGTATTTTAATAGAGGTTTCATTCCCGAATGAGCAACCTGAAAAATCTTTGTTTGGGCATTTAACTCCGAAATTGCTTCAGGAAGAATTAAATACTTTGAATTCCTTTTGTAAATCAGGAAAATTGAAACAAGTTCCGGTGATTATCACTCACATGAAGCCTGTTGATGATAATATTGAAAAGATAAAGCAACAATTGAAAGATCAGAAAAACTCAAATATTAATTATATTTTTCCGGTTCAGGGAGAGAAGATTGTATTGTAATATATTGTGATTCAGCCATAAAAATAAACCGGCGGATATGGCCCGCCGGTTTGAAAAAAACAAAAATTGATATGGATATGATTAGATATGTGTTTTTACTTTTTGATCACTTTTTCTGTAATAATTTTCTGGTTTTTAGTTTGAATTTTAATCACATACGTTCCCGCTGGAATAGAGCTCATATTGATGATATTTTCTTTTCCATCTGCCACCTTTCTGCCTGATGAATTATAAATTTCATATTTCTCCAACTTTTCTTTAGTCTCAATATTCACCATATCCGTTGTTGGATTGGGAAATATTCTTAGCACACTATTTTTCTGCGTTTCAATGGTAGAAAGCGCTCCTTGTGTGATATTTAAAGAATAATCTTCTGCCTGTCCCGATCTCAAACTCTGGCAAGCGCTGTTAATACTATTCGCAGCATTCGCGTCTGAATATGCGGCAACATTAGAATTTTTAAGAACTCTCATTCTTGTCGTTCCAATCGTGGCATCTGCAGGAACAGTAATCTGCGCTGTGACTGTAAAAGCATTTGCCGGATTTGCAGACGCTAAACGCCCAATATAAAAGCTCTCCCCTGCATCATCAAAACTTCCGTTTTTATTAAAATCTATAAAGACCGTCACATCACTCGGAAAACTGCTCGAAGGCCCTTTTACCGAAATCGGATAGCTACTTCCTGTCTGAACATTTGTTGAAAGACTCGTAAAATCTTCATAAACAGGCGTGCTTCCCGACTGAAACGGTGATGTTTTATTAATAGATTCAAATGTTACATTGGTTATCATATTACTATCTGCACCATATTGAAAAGTTGGCTGACAATACTGAGCTTTTACCTGCATGACAGCACAAAAGCCAAGTGAAAATAGTAGAGATGTTTTTTTCATGAATAGTTCGTTTTTACTGATGACAAATTTATATTTATTTAGAATTAATAAAAATAACAAACTAATGATATTTATCAGTAAAATGAAATTTAAATCTAATTGATTGTTTATCAAACTATTTACATAAAAAAAGAGAAGCTACCTTAAAAAAGTAGCTTCTCTAAATTAAATCATAAGGCTCATCGTACTTGGTGAATCGTTGAGATAAAATTCAAAATAGCCAAGATCCTTCATACGTTTGGTAAGTCCTTCAAAATCTTCAGGTTTTGAAAG
>DKLU01000421.1 GCA_002455915.1 Chryseobacterium sp. UBA6632 | reverse complement strand
ATGACATAATTTATTTTTAATAATACAAAGTTAAAATAAAAACACCAAAATAGACAGACTATTCTGTCTATTAATATTATAAAGAAATATCTATAATTAAATCTAAAAATGAAAAATTTTTATTCACTTTTGGTAAAAAGAAAACCCAAGTAGAAACAAAAAAAGCGGGTTAAAGCCCGCTCATATTGAAAATATAATTTATTTAATCTTAAAAGTGTTATCTAAAAAACTTCCACTTCGGAATAATCGCTAACATTCCAAATCCTGTGAAAAGAAAAAGGTTGGTAACATCCGTATAAAGGAAAGTTGAAAGATAATAGCTGTGCATAAAGAAATGCAATACCAAAAGAGCTGGAAAAGAAAATATGCCTATTTTTCTGTAGAAAAACATTAAGATCAGACTAATCATCATTAACGCATCCACCGAAAAAATAATATAAAAATACCATCTTGGGATGTTTAGAAAATCGTGCTGAAGATATTCATCCACATCTATTCCCAATCCCATGATCGTAAACAGCATCAACGCTGCGAAAGCGCCTATAAATCCCCATCCTTTCTTAGGATCTTCATCAAAATAACTGTACTCTTCCATAACTACAAAAATAAAGAACTTATGAGAGATTTCATAAGTTCTTTTATATAATTCGTTTAAAATTTGAATTAAATAGAAATAGCGTTAATCAGTCTGTTTTTATCGCTTAAGTACTCTTCCATAGAAATCATACTTTCAGTTCTCATTACATCCTGAATATCATCTATTTGATAGATAATTCTTTTAGCATCTTCCGTATTTTTAGCTCTTACTTTACAGAAAATATTGTATTTTCCGGAAATTACGCTAGCCTCAATTACGTTAGGAATACTTGTAAGCTCTTTCAAAACCTCTTGCGTACGGTTTGATTTTGTTAAAAGGATTCCTATGAAAGCTGTAAAATGGTAATCTAACTTACCATAATCGATATTAAGAGATGATCCCAAAATAATACCTGCATCTTCCATTTTCTTTACTCTTACGTGAATTGTTCCGGCAGATACATCCATCTGCTTTGCAATCTCAGTAAAAGGCATTCTTGTGTTTTCTACTAAGAAATCAAGAATCTTCTTGTCTATTTCGTCCAGTTGATAGTTCATATTAGTTAAATTACAATTTTCTTAAAAAATATAAGTATTTTTTGCAAATTTATAAAAAATAATTTAACTAAAAAAGATATATCAAATATTAACAATAATTAACACAGATGATAAAAATCATTAAAATATTCTGATTATTTACCCTCGGATTTTGTAGAATCTGTTTTTATTTCACTTTTCGGTTCTGGCTTTTTTTTGTCTTTCTTCTTCTTAAATAAAGAATTAAAGCTCTTCGTCCACACGATACCCCCGCCATAGGCCTGATTTGCAGAACCGTTTGTTCCGGCTCCGGCAAGCCCCATTCCAATATTGCTTGGTTTAGAATATCCTCTTAAAACCAGTCCGCCGTCATTTTTCTTAGAAACATCGTATTCTATGGAGCCTTCTCCGGAAAGATAATTGGTTTCCGTAGCGTCGGTTTTCGTTAAAGGAATCCCAAGACCTGTTTTCACTTTAATTCTCGGAGAAACCGCCACACTAATCCCCGCATTGGCTCTGTCACCTGTATTTGAATATTGATCTCCTTTTACATAATTAAGGTCGATCTGGAATTCGTTACTCATTGTATTCAATACAGATCCCAATTGTTTTAGAAGCATATTATACCCTGATGATTCAGCCACACCAGCAACGTCTACGTCTACTCCACCCGTATTGGAAACGTTAAAACTATTCAATAACAGAATAGAACCGAATTGAAGTACTTTTTCCCCTTCCTGACTCATTTTAGCAGCTAATGTTTCCTTCACCTGACTTGAAACATCCATCGCGGTAACATTCAGATCAATCTTAGGATCAACCAATGATTGCGTAATATTGGCCTGTAATAAAATACTGATCGGCTGCAGGCTTCCCATGTTCAGATACTGACCTGCATTGGAAACCATTCTTACATAATTGGCTTTAATATCAAGAGCCGGCTTCATGGCATCACCATCCCAACGAATACTACTTCCTTTATCAATCTGGAAGGTTTTATTAAGAATCGCTTTAGAAACGAATGTTCCGTTATCTACTTTATAGGTTCCGCCCATTCCGATATTACCCTGGCGGCTCATGACGAAACGTAAATCATCCGCAACACCTTTTACGGTAATATTCCCGACATCATCACCAATCAAAACATTTACGGTAGTTCCTTTATCAACATCCAGATTAAAGTCGATATTCATATTGGCTCCCGTTTTCTTCTTTTCCTCAAGTGTTACCAAACCGTCTTTTCCTTCTTTCAGGAACCTCAGCATTTTAAATTCTTCAACATTCGATGTCGATCCTGAATTGAAAGTAAATGTACTTCCATTCAACGCTTTCATATTCGGAGTTGAAATATTCAATCCTGAAACCGGGCCATCCACATACAAATCTCCCTGACCGTAAACCCTTCCCCAGAATAGATCAGAATCTTTTTGAGTGGTATTCAACATTAATAAATTATCAGCTCTCATTACAAGGTTAACCCCCATCGATGAAAGCGTTTCAAACTGAATCGCTCCAGAAATATTTCCTTTTGAATTGGATCTTCCGTCATGAACTTCAATATTGTTAAGAATTGCCAACCCTTTGGATAAAGGAACCACCGTATCATCAAACGAATAATCAACTCCGGTAAACAAAAGTTTTAATCCAAAACCTTTCAATCCAATATCTCCACTATAATCAAGATCGTTAAATTTTCCGGCAATTTTAAGATCTCCGGTGGCTTTTCCGCGCAGATTTCCAAAAATGGACTGTACGAACTGTTGCGTAAACGCCAAATCAAAATCGCGCATTTCTGCGGTAAGATCAATAGTTGGTGTAGCTGTATTATTATTAACAGTTCCCGTTAAGTTTAAGCTGTTATTGCCTAAAACACCTGCCGAACTTACTTTTACATCAATATCATAAACATTAAGGGAGAAACCGTTGGTTGCAGAAATGGTAATGTCTCCCATATCGTTTCCGTTCATCATGATATCGTCAATCGTCATATCTACCAAAGGCTGCAACGTACTTTTATCCATTCGGATTTTTACACTTCCGTTGGCTAAACCTTTAATATTCATTGAATTTCCCCCAGACTGCATTTCAAGAAGTTTCTCTATTGCAAAATTGTCGATATCGGCTTCCACATAAAAATCCTTGGCAGATTTAAACTGAGCATCTTTTATAAGCAACGCACTATTATCAGAATATATTCGAAGGTTTTGAATATCAAAATCTGCTGTTTTTTTACGATAGGTGATAGAATGATTCAGCGCCGGACTTGTATCAACAGCCCAGGTAACATTGTTGAACTTCACTTCGGTAGGTTCAAACCTGAAAACGTAATCCCCTATTTCATTGGTCGACTGATCTACATTTATTGCATAAGCTTTTAATTTATCTTCAATCTCATCTTCAGGGCTTCCGTGTTTAAAGGTAGTCGATAAATGCAAAGTGGAATTATCTTCATTTTTACCGCTTAACACAAGATCTTTGATAATATTTTTATTGTACTGAAGTCTGCTTACTTTGGCATATAACTGCTCGCTTAGATTTGCGGTATTGATTCTCACCACAACGCTGTCTACCATCGCACTATCTTTGCTGATGTTCTCTCTGTCATTGAGTTTATAATCAGGATTAGCAGCAGCCAGTGCTTTATCTGCTTCGGTGATTTCCTCAGTTTTGGTCATCATATATTTCAATGAAGCCGCATCAAGATTCAGAATCAGATTGTTTGAATTTCCGTCATATTCACCCTCTACTTTTGCACCTTGGGGAATTCTCAGATCGGGCAAGAAATAATTAACCAAACCTTGCTCCACATCAAAGCCCATTGTAAAGTTTTGCCCTCGGTATAGTTTTCTCGGCGGCGGACCTACTAGAATTTTCCCTAAACCATTCTCAACCATTCCGGCAAGATCAGCAAGATTGTATCGACCTGAAATTTTTCCGTTAGCAGCTCCCGGCGCATCTACATCGATCACTCGATTCCCTCCTTCCACAAAGGTTTTCAGCTTTGCACTCGGAATATTATATTTTTGAGTAGCTGTTGCAAAATTCAAACTATTTGCCTCCACATCTAACGTCAGATCATTTACAGAAGACATCGACATCTTACCAACCACTTTTCCGCTCACGATTTGATTTCCGGGCTTGTTGGTAAAATAATTCATGTTTAAATAACTCACATCTGCATCTACATTCATAGCTACACGTGAGGTACTGAAATCAATTAAACCTTTTATGGTTGCTTTTGCCTGTTCGTCATTAATGGTAATCAATCCGTTATATTTTTTATGATCGAGTAAACCATCCAGATAAAGATTGTTAATTTCTTTATCCATGATTTCAATGCTGGTGATCTGAGACTTGGTATTCAGTTTCATTGTATTCACATCGAAACTTTGCCCGTTTATATCAAATCTTCCCGAAATAAGACCCACCGTTTTATTTTTGGTAATAACCGAAGTATTCAGATCCTTAACTTCTGCAAGTCCGGAAAATTTCGGCACCGCAGTGCTGTAATCCGAAAGAGAAAATTTAGTAATTTTTGCCTGTCCGATCCCTGTTAACAAATTTCCGCTTGCCACATACACCTGTTCAGGAGTTACTCTTGCTGCACCGTTGTATTTCAATTTACCAAAATCATCCGCAAAATTTTTCATTTTGGTCGAAATAAACTTCGGCATCATCGCTTTTAGATCTTTATACGTAAAATCTGCAGAAAGGTCATTTGTTTCAATTAAAAAATTACCCTTCAGTAGATTATTGACCTTCATTGTTTTGGTAGCAACATTTACACTAGGATTACTGATATGGAAATTTTCTAGATTAAATTTATTTAAAGGCCCCGTCATTGTTCCGGAGACATTAAAAGGAATAAAATTATCCCAATTGGTCACGAAATAACTGATATCATAACCGCTCAACTGGCTTCCCTGCTCAAGATTCATGTCCCAACGAACACGATCTGCAAACTCAGACCAGGAACCATCATGAAGATTAAATTTTATATCACCCTGCAACAGCGAATGATCTGTATTTAACGTTAAATCTTTAAGCGAAAGAAAATCCGGCGTCAGAGATAATTCCGCAGAAAAGGTATCTACAAAATGAGATTTTCCCCATCTTTTAGTGACGAAGGACATATTATTGATGATCGCAGAAATATTGGCTCCGTTTACTTTTACATTGGGAGCTTTAAGATTAAAGTTGGTTGCTGTAAGCCATTTTCCTTTATCTCCCGGAGAATTTAAATTAACAATAGAAACTTTAGAATCTAAGATCTGTAATCTTGAATTTAACTGAAATGGCGGCTTGCTGGGGTCTCTTTTTTTCCCGCTGTCGAATAACTGGGTAAAACGTATAAAGTTTGAAATACTGTCGCCCTTGTAGGTAATAACTTTTACGTCTGCGTTTTTTAAGGTTAAAGAATTAAAGCTTAAAGAATTATTTTTTCCGATGTTCGTTGCTAAAGAAAACCAGTCGGAATTGGCAATAAATTCTTTAGCTGTAATAAAATCGAGCCCTTTATTATCTTTTATTTTTAAACCTTTGATCTTTACATTTCCGAAAAAATTAACCTCAACACTTTCGGTAGACATTTGTGCCTTAAAATCTCGATTAACCAGTTGCAAAGCCTGATCGGCAGCCCATTGTTTCGTGATCGGAAGATTGATAATAATAACAATAGCCGTGATAAGTCCAAACCCAAGCCAGAAAAGAATCAACAACAATTTTGCCCACCAAGAATAGCTGGTAACATCTTTTATCGCCTGTTTCCCAAACTCTTCAGCTGTTTCCACGGGATGATGAATGGCATCTGATGCCAGCTCAGACGCTTCTTTAACTGTCTCCTTTACAACACCTTCAGCATTTTCTACAGCCTTGTGTACCTGATCACCTAAGTTGCCAGCTACTGATTTTTTGTTCTCATTCTCGTTATTATTCTCTAACTTTGCCATTATTATGAGCGACTCTATAATTTTAGGTATTGAATCGTCCTGCGACGATACATCAGCAGCTATCATCAAGGGAAATTCTATTCTTTCGAATATCGCTGCGACTCAGGCAATCCATAAAGAATATGGCGGTGTAGTTCCTGAACTGGCATCGCGCGCGCATCAGCAGAATATCATCCCCGTTGTTGAAAAATCTTTAACCAAAGCAAATATACAACAAAATGCAATTTCTGCTATAGGATTTACACGTGGCCCCGGACTTTTAGGTTCGCTTCTTGTAGGAACATCATTTGCTAAGTCATTGGCAATGAGTTTGGATGTTCCGCTAATTGAAGTAAACCACCTCCAGGCGCACATTTTAGCACATTTCATTGAGGATGCAAATCCTATGCCGCCCAAATTTCCGTTTTTATGTCTTACGGTAAGTGGTGGGCACACGATGATTGTTTTGGTGAAAGATTATTTTGATATGGAAATCATTGGAAAAACCACTGATGATGCGGCCGGAGAAGCATTCGACAAGATTGGAAAAATCTTCGATTTAGATTATCCAGCAGGTCCGATTATCGACAGACTGGCAAAAGAAGGAAACCCTGATGCTTTTAAATTTAATAAACCAAAATTAGAGAATTACGATTATTCTTTCAGCGGAATCAAGACTTCTGTATTGTATTTTATACAAAAAGAAGTTAAAAAAGACCCTGATTTTATTAAAAATAATTTAATTGATCTTTGTGCTTCTGTACAGAAAACCATTATCGAAATTTTAATGGCTAAGCT
>DKLU01000270.1 GCA_002455915.1 Chryseobacterium sp. UBA6632 | reverse complement strand
AATAATAAACTATGAAATACTGAACCGGTGAATTGGATTATTTCGAAAACAAAAATAAAATTTCATACTATTTTGCATGAAATTTTAAAACCTATTTGGCAGGATTTAGTAGATTATGACTGGATTTTAACGGATTTAGACTTCATGTCTGATGAAAAAATTCCTATCGATTTTGATCATGATTATTTTGTTCTTAACACTCAACAATTTGAAGAAGTTTATCAATCTGACACTCAAATTATATGGGGAATTATTTCGGCTGTTCCTAAAAATACAGCATTGGACTTCAACATTATTTCGAGATTATCTGCGGAAGATGAAAATGCGTGGAAGTCTGATCAATTTCTTATTCAACAATCTATCGTAGAAATTATAGCATTTGATAGTTCTTATACCATCGCTAAATTTAAAGACAACTATCTGAAAAATTCAAAGAATACTTAAAAAAAGAAGCTATAGATTTAGAAAAATTTACTCAAAAATACATTAAATGAAAAGAAAATTACTTCATCGATATGTTTTCTTTATAGGGCTCTCACTTATTTTTATTTCTACACTTATGTTTTTATTTGGAGTGGGAATGTTTACCTCTAGAGGAGATTTTTCAAAATTTACCCTTACAATTGCAGAGTTTTGTTTTATCCTTTGGCTTCCATCTTTCATTTTAGGAATTATTATATGCCTTATAAGCTTATTATTGAAAAACAAAACCTCTAAACATCCAAAATAATTATCTTAAATATCAAATTAAAATGATGAAATATCTTTACTTACTACTTTTCACCTCCATTTTAAGCTGTTCAAAAACAGAAACAAAAACTACTGCTCAGAAAGAACTTCCTCAGCAGAATATTGCTATTTTGGTTGATAATTCGATAACGATGTGGGCAAAAGATTTTGAACCCAGCAGAATTGATGTCGTAAAAACTCTTTTAAAGAATATTATTAATCATAAGAAAGAAAACCAAGCATTTTCAATTGTTGTTTATTCAGCAAATTCCTATATTTTATGCCCTTTAACAAAGGATAAAAATCAATTATTATCTGCTATTGATAAAGCCGATAAAGGAATTATGGTTTTAAAACCTGGAACCAACTTTTCTCACGGATTGCTTAATGGGATTGCCTCATTAGATTCTGAACTTCATAATAAGTCGATTCTTCTGATTACTGATGGAAATGAAAATATAAAATCTTATTCGATTGATATTCCATTAAACGATGCGATTAGAAATAACATTACGATCAATTCTGTTGTGATGACCGCAAAAGATTATGCTCTAATGCCCGTAATGATGGATCTCAATAATAAAGTTACCTTTGATAAGGTAAAAGTAGAACCTTTTGACACCGTTCAGATTTCAAAAATAACCACCAAAACTGGAGGAAAGTTCCAAATCTTTTATACTAAAAAGGAACTTGAAGGATTTAATTTTCAAAAGTTTTTTGAAAATACTCAGAAAGCTAAAGGTGAAAATATTTCTTCAACTATAAATGATGCTAAACTGAGTAAAATTTATAAGGAAATTCAAAAAACAAATGACAGCTTAAAGTTGAAATTTCAATAATGTTAATATGAAAAACAAAAAAGAGACTGATACCAATCAATCTCTTTTTATATTATTCAATTTTAATATTACAATCCGATTACCGGCATTGATAGCATTAAAATATTTTCGTTGTCTTCAAGACCATCAAGTGGTTCGATAATTCCTGGTCTGTTGGGTTGAGACATCTTCATTGTAATATCGTCTGAACCTAAAATCGTTAACATTTCCGTTAAAAATTTAGAACTGAATCCGATGTTAATATCTTCTCCATTATAGTCGCAAGGAATCTGCATATCTGCTTTGTTTGCATATTCTGTATCTTCAGCATGAAGGTGAAGAATATTTGCAGAAAGTTTGAATCTTACCTGATTGGTAGATTTATTTGACATAATAGAAGCTCTCTTAATAGCTCCCAATAATAGATTTCTGTTGATTGTCAACACATTCGGGTTTTCTTTTGGAATTACCGCTGTATAGTTTGGATATTTTCCATCGATCAATCTACAGATCCAGATATGTTTGCCAAAAGTAAATTTAGCCATGTTCTCGTTGAAGTCGATTTTCACGTCTTCATTTGAGCTTGCTAAAATATTCTTGAAAATGTTCAAAGGTTTTTTAGGCATGATAAATTCCATTGGCTCGGCATTCATCAAATCCTGTCTTTTATATACAACCAATCGGTGAGAATCTGTAGAAACAAAGTTCGTTTCGTTTTCTCCAAACTGGAAAAGAACACCCGTCATTACAGGACGAAGAGAATCATTACTTGTAGCAAAAAGGGTATTTGTAAGCGCTTCAGATAAAACTCCGGCAGGCATTGTAACGCTCTGAGAAGCATCAAATTCCGGAAGTTCAGGATAATCATCAGCATTATCTAATGCTACCGCGAAATTATCTTTCTCATCTAAGATCTCAAGCTGACTTCCCGTTCCTTCTGCATTATCTTTTACAACCAACGTTAGCGGCTGCTCTCCGTAAGTCTTGATGAAATCCTGAAAAATCTTTGCCGGAACAGCAAATTTTCCCGCGTCATCAGACTTTACTTCAAGAGAAGTTACAAGAGTCGTCTCACCATCAGATGCTGTAATGGTAACGTTGTTTCCGTCTAATTCAAAAAGATAGTTTTCTAAAATCGGTCTCGATTGAGAGCTTGATATTACGCCACTTACAGTTTGCAACGCCTTCTGCAGTTCACCACTTGAAATAATAAATTTCATAGATTTAAAAATAATTTTTACAAATATAATAAATAGAAAATAGATTGAAAAGAATATTGACGAGAGTTTATTAACATCCATCAAAAGAATTTTCCAACTCCTTCTGCTCCACTTTTTTGTTCCGTAAGATTATTCTTACGAGCTTAAATTTAATAATTATTTTTGACCAATTGAGTATATTTGTCAATAATATTTTTGTCATGCGAAAACCACCTATTCAAAAAAGTTTTTTATACGCTTTCCGAGGTGTTTTTTTGATGATGAAAAGTGAAAGAAATTTCCAAATCGAGCTTTTAGCTTTCTTTATCAATCTGTTTCTTATTTTCTATTTAAAACTTTCCACAATTGACACTATTCTTATCTTGATCGTTTGCTTTGGGGTTTTAGTTGCGGAAATTTTCAATACAGCAATTGAAAAAATATGCGATATGATTCAGCCGGAATTTGATAAAAGAATTGGTTTTATTAAAGATATTGCGGCGGGAGCGGTTATTTTAATGGCTGTTTTATCGGGAGTTGTAGGAA
>DKLU01000271.1 GCA_002455915.1 Chryseobacterium sp. UBA6632 | reverse complement strand
CGCTCTTCCGATCTTTCTTTTTGATGAAGCGGGAATGGTTGGTAAGTTTGAAAGAGAGAAAGTTTCTGCTCAAAACATTTTCGGAATTCTAGATGAGCCTTTAAGAACTGAGTTTTTCAATCTTTGGCTTGAATTTGAAGAGGAAAAAACTCCGGATGCTATTTTTGCCTGTGCAATTGACCGAATTATGCCTTTTATTTTGAATTCGCATACTTCTGGAAAAAGCTGGACGGAAGCTGGAGTTACCGAAAAACAAATCCGAAATATGTTGGAAAACGCCATCAGCAGAGCTTCTGATGAAATGGGAGAGGCTTTCCAAACATTATTGAATTTGAGTTTGGAAACTGAAAAGGTGTTGAGATAATTTTTTAACGGAATATCTTATTTTCCCATGGATTGCGCAGATTTTTACAGATGATTATATTTAATTTTCAATTACATAAAAAATATACACCATCATTCGTGAAATTCGTGATAAATAAAAAATATAAAAGTTTCGGCGAGCCTTTGGCTCGCCGAAACTGCTTTAAAAAACATTTGAAAATATTGGGTTCGGGCGGCCGAAGGCCGCCCGAACCTTTTCTTTATAGTATTTGAATTGGTTTTTTGAATTCGTCGATCGCTACAAAAGTGAAATCACCCACAATCGCTTTTTCCTTTTCATAAGAATACATTTGTTCGGTGTAGATTTCAACATTTACCTTCATACTCGTTTTTCCTACATGAGAAACTTTTCCTATCAGCTCTACAATTGTTCCTGCAGGGATGGGCTTTTTAAAATCAATTTTATCGCTGCTTACCGTTACCACGCGTTTTCTGGCAAATCGGGTCGCGGTGATAAAAGCCACTTCGTCCATCAACTGCATGGCAGTACCTCCGAAAAGCGTATCGTAATGATTGGTTGTATTCGGGAAAACCGCTTTAAAAATTCTGGTTACGGATGCTTCAATTCTTTCTTCTGTAGTCATATTTCATTATAAATTAAGGCGAAATGAAATAGTATCAAACAACAGAACAATAACAGGAATCTTAGAAATTCCTGAAACATCTATTAGATCAATAAAACTTCAAATCGCGAAAGTTTTTTGTTTAAGAAATAGGCAGGTCTCCTGACTCGTAACATCATTTATCTCCTTCCCATCTCGCCTGATAACGAAACAGTGGACTTTTGATAAAGACTTTAGTTACTTACAGTTGCGCGACAGTTCGTGATTTTCACACGATTCCCTTTTAATCTGCAATTAAGCAGAACCGATTTCTGAAAAAGCTATTGGCTTTTCCGGGTGCAAAAATAAGGATAAAACAGTAGAAAATAAGATTTATTCCGGATTATTATAAATTATTTGATTAATGGCTCTCCCTTTATTGATGCTCCAAAGGGTGGTATAACGATTTTCACCGGAACCATTAATCATATAAAGGAAAATATGATCGTCATCAAGAGCGGTTACTCCGATATTTTCAAAATCCATAGAAGGCTGGAACAAATTTTTAATCGCATCTCTCACAAATACAGAACCTCTTCCGGGTTGTTGTACTCGGATAGATTTTATTTCCGTCATACCTTCAGGGATTTCATTGCCAATTCCCCAAGGTTTCACTTTATCAACCGTCAAAATTTTCCCGCTGACATCTTTTTCCTGTCTTTTAAGATGAGCATAAGAAGGATAAACATCAATGATGACCTTCGTTCTCTGGTTAGTCGGAATTTTCTGATTAGTATCGTCTGTAAAAATTAATGATTTTCCGTTTTTAGATTTTGAAGGTGTAAATTTCGGAAGCTGATCAATAAAGGCAACACGTTCTTTATTTACCATTCCTTCTTTATTAAGGCTGTCGTATCTTACGAATGGTTTTTCAGAATCTTGTTTTTCAGGATATTTTATCCAGATCCATTCTGTTTCTCCCGGCGCAGGTTTTACGTAAACAAAAACATCTCCCGTTTTCATGCGAATTTTATCGATAATTTTTCGGTAATCGTCTTTATGAACGCGTACCATCGCATAACCTTCCTGAGCTTTTACCACTCCAAAAGGAACTTTATTTTGCCCTTTTACAGAAGCTAAAGAAAACAGACTGAAAACAGATAAATATAATGCCTTTTTTACGGAAATCATCATGAAATTTTTTTGACTGTTCAAATATATAAATTAAATACTTTTCGGAAGATAATTAAACTGTTGCAATTCTTTTAAATCTTTAATTTGTTTTAAATAATTATCAAAAATCGGGTAAATCACAATAGTCAATTATTTTTCATTAAGAATTTGCTGCAATATTAATGCTGTTGCTTTTGCATCATCTAATGCTCGGTGAAATTTAAAATCTTCTTTTATATTCATTTTTTCTAGCACCCTTTCTAATGAAATTCCAGATGTAGAATCAAAATAGAAAATTCACTTTTTATTTCAAAAGTTTTCTTGTCTAGTTTTACGGCACCAATTTCTAAAATATTCGTTTCGTTTATTTCATTTTTTCCAAAAGTTTTGCAACTTCCTTCTAAATCATAAATTACGAGATCGCTTGAAAATTTCATAAGGTAGTTTTAGTTTTTTAAGTTTGTTTGCTATTCAATTTCAATTTTGTGGTAAGACATCCAACGCTTCAAATTCCCAACCATCCTTTTTAAATGATCTTCATTCAGGAAAATATTAGTCCAATATTCAAATCTATCGCATTGCACGCTTATATAATAGATCATAATTGCTAAACATACGAAAGGAAGAAACTTTTTTTCTTCGTCGCAAATTTCAGTCACAGATTTATAACCTTTCAAAAAACTATCTGCTTTTATTTGAAATTCTTCTTCGTTTAAATGGGTTGAAAATAACTGAAATAAGAAGTAAGAAATATCAAAACATAAATAGCCATTTCCACAAAAATCAAAATCAAAAAAAGTGATTTCTTTTTCGTTATTAATATGCAGATTATCAAACCAAACATCAAGATGAACTGCTCCAAATCTCATTTTACTGTTGTCAAGACTTTCCATTTTTAGCTTTAAAAAAGTTGAAAGTGATTCTAAGAATTGAACTTCGCTGATGTTTGTATTATAAAATTCTTTCGTTTTTAAAACAGGATTTGTAAGCAGATTTTCAACAGTATAAGGCATTCTCTTCAGTTCGATATTTTCAGTCGATTGATGAACTTTGGCTAATGCCTGCCCGATTAGAAAACTTGTCTGACGCGAAAATTTTGCTGTTTTCACACCTTTCGCATATGAAAATAGAACTCCAAACCTTTTTCCTTCCGATGCTTCAATTTCCTGAATAAACTGTTTCGATTCATCAGCTATTGGAAAAGCAACTTGTCGCCCCGCATCTTTTAGTAATGTTAAAAGCCTTAATTCTTCTTCAATTTCCAGCCTCGTTCGCCAATTATGAGTGTACACTCTAAAGACATATTTGTTTTCCCCATCAAAAACAATATATAAATGATTCATCGCAAGTCGGAATATCTTGCATTCCGTTTTATCGCTTAGACCATATTTTTGTTGAATAAGTTTACCAAGTTCGTTGGGACAAAGTGTACTGTTTATTGTTGGAAATTTCGTTGTCATTAGTTCTCAATTGGAGCTGGTTATTTAAGATTGCAAAATTATACTTTATCTGAATTAATAGCTAAAATATTCTTTATATAAACTCGAACTGCTTTAAAAAAGCTTTTATTTTAAAATTAAAACTTTAGATACCACACCTTCCTTTAATGACAAAAAGTGGTCTTATAGTTGTATATTCTTGATCATGAAATTTTACGATACAGTATTGTAAAATGTATAACACACCAAAAAATTTAATATGAACAACGACAAAACAGTATCAGTATTGAATGATCTGCTGAACATTACCAACGACAGAATTGAAGGATTTTCTAAAGTAGAAGACAAAGTTTGGGATACGCATTCGGGGCTTAAAAGCGACTACGATCAAATGGTTTCACAGTCTCAGACCATGAAAAATGATTTGATTCATTTAATTAATCAAAAAGGAGGAGAAGCAGATAATACGACAAGTACAGCTGGGGCAATTCACAGAGCATGGATTGATGTGAAGAATTCATTTTCGGGAGACAAAGATGATTCGACTCTTGGAAACGTAGTTTTCGGAGAAAATGCTGCGATTGATGCCTATCAAAGCGCGCTGGATAGTGGAGACCTTTGCCCTGAAAGCACAAGATTGGTTTCTGATCAGCTGCATCACCTAAAATCATCTTATGCTAAATTTGAAAATTTAGAAGATAGAAATTAAGCTAAGAAGTTATAAATATTCAGAAGGTTGCCTTTTATAGGCAGCCTTTTTTATTTTGAAAATAGTCTGTAAGCCTAATTCCGATCAATTTTTTTCTTTACAACTAAAAATGAAAGACTTTTTTAATAAAGTTGATTTTGAGATGTAAAATGCTGATAAATATGTGAAATGTAATTTTATATAGTAATAATGTAATGAATAATCCGATTTTTTAATTTATTTTTAA
>DKLU01000272.1 GCA_002455915.1 Chryseobacterium sp. UBA6632 | reverse complement strand
GATATGTTTTCTTAGTGAAGTATAGTCGTCGTCCATCATCTTTTATCTTTAAGTTGCAGGTTTCTTTTCTATTAATTAAAGGATTGCCTGAATTCCAGCGGCGTTTGGTTTGTCTTGCTTTTAAAGAGTCTTGTAAACGACTGGGGGTAATCAAATCCCAGCTGATATGCAATTTCAGAAACAGAAAGATCTGTTGCAGACAATATTTCTTTGGCATTCTCAATAATTCTCTGATGAATATGTTGTTGTGTGTTGAGTCCTGTTAATGAACGCAACATATCGCTCAGATAATTTGCAGAGACATTTAACTGCTCGGCAAAATACTGAACACTTGGAATTCCGTTTTGTTCCTCATTTTCATTACTAAAATAAATATCCAAAGCATTTTCAAACCGCTGAATGATATTCTGATTTACAGCCTTGTAGGTTGCAAACTGCCTCTTGTAGAACCGGCTGCTATAGTTAAGGAGCAGCTCTATTTGCGAAATGACAACATCGTGACTGAAATCATCAATTCTGCTTTTGAGCTCTTCGTCGAGGATTTTAAAAACGGAAAACAAGGTCTCCTTTTCCTTTTCGGAAACCCGTAATGCTTCATCCGTATTGTAGGAGAAAAAGCCATAATGCCTGATTTTTTTTGAAAGAGTGTAAGACAAGAAAAAATCAGGATGCACCAACAGAATGTACCCGTTACTTTTCTTATTCGAGGGTTTTTCAAATAACTGCCCCGGCGCTGTAAAAACCAGGCCTCCTTCACCGAAATCATAGTGATGCTGTCCGTATTTTGCCTGCCCGATAGTATCTTTATAGGCGATTTTATAAAAATCGAGCACCAGAAAATCGGGCAGGGGTTCATTAGGCATTTCCATGTCTTCAATACGAATAAAACTCACCAGCGGGTGTTCCGGTTTGGAAAGACCAAATACCTGATGGAATTCTGATAATGAGTTGAATTTGTATATTTTATTTTCTTTGCCTTTCATCTTTTAAAAAAAATTACAGATAATAATTGGTATTATGGATGATACTGCTATATCTTACAAAAATACTGAATTAATTACCAGGGTGTTTCCCCTGTTTCAGGATTATATTCTTCACTGATAAATTTACCGGTAACACCGTCATTTCCAATCATTGCGTATTTGGCTATTCTTTTTCCTCCCTCTTCGGCGGTGCCCGTACCTCTGTGACCATTGAAATCGGTCGCGACAAAACCGGGGCAGACCGCATTTACCTTGAAAGCGGTATCCCGTAGCTCATATGCCAGATTGATCGTGTACATATTCATTGCTGCTTTGGATGCCGGGTATAATGCTGCCTTATGACTGTAATACTTCCAATCCGGATCGCAATGAAGTGCTAGTGAACATCCGCTGGATGATACGTTGACAATTCTCGGTTGGTTTGATTCTCTGAGTAGATCCATAAAAGTCTGGGTAACCCTTATCACCCCGTAAAGATTGGTATCCATTACTTTTTGAAAAGTTTCTGCCGATGCTTCCAGAGCTGTCTGAGGAAATCCACCATTAATTCCTGCATTGTTGATGAGTACATCTAGAGTTTCTGTTTTGCTTTTGATTAACTGCTTGGCAGATAATATCGATGTCATATCCGTGACATCCAATTGTATAGCTTCAACATTTTTAAATCCGACTTCATTAAGTTTTTGCACAGCAAGTTTGCCATTCTCATAATTTCTGCTTCCGATGAAAACAAAATAACCGTTTTCTAAAAGCTGTTTAGCTGTCTCAAATCCAATTCCTTTGTTTGCTCCTGTAATTAATGCTTTTTTCATCTTATCAATTATTTTGTTGGTTATATTCAGCTGCAAATTCGGTTGCAAAATCGTTAAGTTTTACTTTTCCTAATTCAGGTTTATTCAGGTAAAAATCATCGTAGAGACTTCCATCTGCCTGAGCTTTCTGCATGGCAACCAAACCAGTTGCTATCCATTCATTAATACCTGCCGATAGCATCTGTTTCAATAATTCTTCAGAAGAGATTACTTTCCATTCCAAGTCTGAGTTACCGATAGCTTTTCCTAAAACCCGTGCAATTTCATTGGGTGAAACTTCATCACTGGCAAGATAATGTACAGTTCTTCCATTGAATGGCTTTTCCATTTCTTTAGCAACAGTGGATGCTATATCATCAGGAGAAACCCAAGGTTCTTTCTGGTCGCCACCATAACTTTGAATTATTGCACCTTGTGCTTTTATCATGGAGAGCCATCGGTAGATGTTTGTGAAAAATCCAGCAGGACGCATAAACTTAATGGATACATCTTCGGGAAGCGTTCTTAAAATATTTTCAACGGTGTGGTGAACCAGAAGGCTGCCGGTTCCTTTTTCGGAGTGTGCACCCACGCTGCTCAAATGGACGATCTTTTTGACACCGGAATCTTGAACCGCTTTTACATAATTATAGGCAATGTTTTTGAATTCTGCTACGAAATCTATATTCTTATCGAAAAGGCTTCCTATCCCTTCCCAAGCTTCCATCAAATAAACGATATCTGCGCCTCTAAATGTTTGGGTTAAAAAATCGGCGTCTTGAATGCTTCCGATTGCTGGAATTGCATTTAGAGCTTCTATAGCAGAAATTCTTTCTTGTTTACTACTTATGACTGTTACTTTATGTCCATTGGCAATCAATAATTTTGTTAATGGTTTTCCGATGTTCCCTAAAGAGCCAGTTATTACAATATTCATATCTTGATTTTTATACTTGCAAAATTGCATCAAGCTTTGAAAATAAAATTAACAGAATCAGGGTTATCCTAAACCAAAACAAGGGTAATCGGCGGAAAGTTTTTGCTGGGACAAAATAATTACAGTAAATTATATCGATATTATTTGGTAGTGAAAACTGATATTGATTGCAATTTTGAGAGGAGAGAAATTAAAATTTGGTGAGCTTTTGTGAGTAATTCACCAAAGATTTTATCAAAGGCAGCTTAAGAACATGAGATGATTGGTCTAGTCTCCAAGACTGTGCCTATTACTAAACCAAGTACTACTGAATAGCAGCTTACATCTTACAATGCTTTCCTTAATAAAATGATTAATCTAAGGTATGCGTGTGAGAAAAAGCATCGTCAAAAAATCGTTGTAAAAGATTTGTTTTTTGTGTAAATGAATAATATTTATTCGTCCCGAAAAATAGGAAAAGCCCTTTGCGAAAACATCAACTTTATGTGGCTCTCCAAAATGAGTATATATGAAAATAAATGGCGCCAACTTTCTTTTGTTGGCGCCATTTTGCGTTGTACCCAGGACCGGGATCGAACCGGTACTCCTAAGAACTGGTGTTTGAGACCAGCGCGTCTACCAATTCCGCCACCTGGGCTAGTGTGTTACCTTGTTTCTAATTGGTGTGCAAATATAGGAACTTTTCTTTATACTCCAAATGTTTTTGCAAACTTTTTTCTAGAAATTTATTTCCAAACCATCGTAGGCAAGGTGTATTCCGGGTGGAAGTTGTTTATCTTCAATATCATGCAATCCTAAATGATGACTGATGTGTGTTAAAAATAATTTTTTAGGTTTTAGCTCTTCAAACAAATTAATAACATCGGGAAGGATAAAATGTGCCGGATGCGGATCAAATTTTCGGATACAGTTTAAAATTAAAACATCAAGATCTTTTAATTTTTCTTTTTCTGTGTCTGAAATAAAGCCTGCATCAGTAATATAAGCCGAGTTTTTAAATTTATACCCGAACGCCGTAATTTTATAATGAATCACTTCAATCGGAGTAATTTCGGTATCTAAAACTGTGAACGGTTTATTTTCAATTTCATGCAAATCAAAAGCAGGCGCTCCGGGATATCTTACATCTGCAAAAGCATAGGGAAAACGATTTTTTACCTCTTGTCCGACTCTTTGAGAACAATAGAGGGGCATATTTTTTCCACTTTTAAAGATTAAAGGGCGCATGTCATCCAAACCAATGACATGATCGTTATGTTCATGAGTAAGAAGTGCGATATCTACATTACTTTCTTGATTAATAAGCATTTGTTGCCTAAAATCAGGGCCGCAATCAATTAATATTTTTCTGTTTTCATCCGTAGTTACAATTACGGATGAACGGAATCTTTTATCTTTTGGATTTTCGGAAGTACACACCTCACAAGTGCAGCCAATAACGGGTACACCCTGCGAAGTTCCAGTTCCTAAAAATTTCAACTTCATTTTCTTTTGAGGTTGGTTTAATTTTGGTAAATTTACGAAAAATTTAATGTCCTAATGTATCAGAAACTAACTCCTAAACAAAAAGCATTAACAATTAATCTAGATCCTACTATTTATGGTACTTTCGCAGAAATTGGAGCAGGGCAGGAGACAGTCCGACACTTTTTTAGAGCTGGTGGAGCTTCAGGTACAATTGCTAAGGCAATGTCTGCTTACGACAAAGATTTTAGTGATGCGATCTACGGAAAAGAAGTAAAAAACAGGTATGTTACCCAAAACAGACTTCGCAAAATGCTTCGCTATGAAGTGGCTTTAATTGAGGAAAGAATTTCCAGAGAAAACAACCCGAACAGAAAGTTTTTTTCTTATGCCAATACGGTGACTACCATCAATTTTGATAAGACGGTAAGAGGTCATGGTTGGGTAGGAATTCGTTTTCAGGTGAAAGAAAATGAGGATTATAACGAGATTGTAATTCACGTAAAATTCAAAGAAAACGATGCTACTTTGCAGCAGGAAACTTTAGGAAATCTTGGAGTAAATCTTATTTTCGGCGCTTTCACTTATTTTGACAATCCACGAAGATTAATCGAATCTCTTTACGACGATGTAGCAAAAGATAATCTTGAAATTGATATGATCGATTTCAGTGGTCCTGCATTTTCTTATGTTGATAACCGATTGATGTCGTTGCAGTTAGTAAAAAACGGAATGACGGATGCCGTAATTTTCAATTCTGAAGGGAACAATATGCTTCCGGCGGATGTTTTGTACAAGAAAAATATTTTCGCGGTAAGGGGAAGTTTCAGACCGGTAACAAAGGTAAATATCGATATGCTGAAAAACGGTATGGATATGTTCCTGAAAGATGCGGTTTGTACCCATGAAGAAACAGAAGTTTTGATTGAAATTACGATTTCAAACCTTCGTGCAGACGGAGATATTGATGAAAGAGATTTCCTTGATAGGGTAGATGTCCTCGGTAGATTAGGCTATACAGTTATTATTTCGAATTACTCAGAATATTATCGATTGATTGATTATTTTGCGTCTTATACAAGTGGAAATATTGGTGTGGCAATGGGTGTAAATAACCTATTGATGGTATTTGATGAGAAGTACTATAAAAATCTTTCAGGTGGAATTTTGGAAGCTTTTGGTAAATTCTTCAGAAACGGAATGCGAGTGTATCTTTATCCTTATAAAGATCCTGAGACACATGAATTGTTAGATTCTGAAACGCTTAAAGTGGAAGAAAATCTTAAAGAATTGTATAAATATTTCAAGCTGAATAATCGTATTGTTGATATTAAAAATCATAATCCCGATAGATCGGAAGAGCG
>DKLU01000273.1 GCA_002455915.1 Chryseobacterium sp. UBA6632 | reverse complement strand
TCACGTACACATCAAAATTATTATTTACGTATTTTTTTACTTCTGCTTCAAAACCTGCGGTGTTGGGATTTATTTTAATGGCATCTGAAATATGACCAGTATTCATCTTTGTGGTAAACTTCAATGTCTTGCTTCCATCAATATAATCCACCTTTGTCATTGAAGAGAAAAAGTCTACATACATAAAACTCATTAACATAAAACATGTTAAAATTCCTGATATATATAAAAGTTTTTTCATCTTAATTAATAGATTTACAATCATCTTTGTTATGTTTAAGTCACAAATAATATGCCAATTAGAAGTTTACATTCACAGAGTACTTATCGTAAAATGCCTTAATGTGCGCTACAGCTTCGTCTGCGGTATCTACCACACGATAAAGATCAAGATCATCTTCGTGTATCATTCCTTCTTTCAGTAAAGTTTCTTTAAACCAACCTAATAATCCGTTCCAGAATTCTGAACCTACCAAAACGATCGGAAATTTTCCAATTTTATTGGTCTGAATTAAAGTTAAAGCTTCCGTAAGCTCGTCTAAAGTTCCGAAACCGCCGGGCATCACCACAAAACCTTGAGAATATTTTACAAACATTACTTTTCTCACGAAGAAGTAATCAAAATTCATCGAATACGATTTGTTGATATAAGGATTAAAATGTTGCTCAAAAGGAAGATCAATATTCAATCCGATCGATTTTCCTTGAGCATTGAAAGCGCCTTTGTTTCCTGCTTCCATAATTCCGGGACCGCCGCCAGTGATGATTCCGAAACCAATTTTGGTGATTTTTTCGGCAAGCTCAACCGCCATTTCGTAATATTTGCTTTCCGGCTTTAGTCTTGCAGAACCAAAAATAGAAACGCAAGGCCCAATTTTAGCCAGTTTTTCGTAGCCGTCTACAAATTCAGCCATTACTTTGAAAACCATCCAGCTGTCTTTAGTAATGGTTTCGTCCCAGGTTTTTTGTCTTAAACTATTATGAAGTTTTGTTTCATTTACATCCAATTCCGGATTTACCAAACTTTCATCTCTTCCATCAATTTCCATCATAAGTTTTTATTTAAAATATTTTTCGGCTTCTATCACAGATTCTGGTCTTCCCACATCGATAAGGATGCTGTCGTGCACAAAACCATGAATATGTTCTGTTAACATCAGATCCAGATATTCTTCCATAACAGAAAATTTGCCTGTTCTTTTTATTTTATCAAAGATCGAAGGGTTGATGCAGTGAACGCCACTAAAAGCAAGTGCCTTAAAGCCTTTGTTAAACTCTGCAAGCCTTTGCTCACCGCTTTGTACATTCAGCCAACCTCTCAATACCATCTCATCATTAAAGAGTAGTTTTCTTGAACTTTCTCTATCAGAAACGGCTAATGTAGCAAAATCTTTTATCTTTTTGTGATACTCTACAAAAGCATTGATATCTATATTCGTTAAGATATCTGCATTCATGATCAGAAAATCTTCCCCAAGATCAAGAAACTTTCTAGCAAAAATCAAGCCGCCTCCAGTTTCCAGCAATCCTTCGCTTTCGTCGGAGATTTCTATTTTACAGTTAAAGTTGTTGTTTTGCTTTAAAAAATCAACAATTTGATTTCCAAAATGATGGATATTGATCACAAAATCATTAATTCCAAAACCTTTAAGATAGTTGATATTTCTTTCCAAAAGCGGAACTCCGTTCACCTTTGCTAATGCTTTCGGATGATGATCTGTAAAAGGTTTGAGTCTTGTTCCTTTTCCTGCTGCGAAAATTAAAGCCTTCATATAGTATGAGTAATGAATAATTGGTAATGAGTAATTTTAAAATGCTTACATAATATTAACAGGGTGAAAATATTACTTATTGCACATTGCTTATTACTAATGATTAAGTTGATGTTGTTCGTCGTGATGAAGGCTTATTTCTGTGCCTTCAGGATATTTTTCCTTGATGAATTCTGCAATTTTTATTGCTGAATAAACCGATCTGTGTTGTCCGCCAGTACATCCGAAATTGATCTGAAGGTTTTCAAAACCTCTTTCCAGATAATTATCGATGTTAATAGAAACGATGTTTTTTATTAAATCTAAAAATTTCGGCATTTCGGTTTTTGTTTCAAGATATTCCTGAACGCCAATGTCGTTTCCTGTTTGAATTTTGTATTCTTCAATTCTTCCGGGATTTAAAATTCCGCGGCAATCAAATGTAAAACCACCTCCGTTTCCGGATTCATCTTTTGGAATTCCTCCTTTCTTGTACGAAAAACTGTGTATGTCGATGTGTAGCATTTTCTTTATATTTCTAATTATTTTTATGAACCATTAAGGTCTTAAATATAAAACTTAATGGTTTAATATTTTCTCAATTTTCAACTTCGTTTTCTCCAAACTCAATTGTCCGATTACTTTTTCAAGCTCAGGATAATCTTTCATATTTTCCCAGGTTTGCGTAAACTCTGTGATGTTTTCAATTCCTTTTTCGATACTTGTAATGAAATGTTGCTTCCTCTGAATCAATCCTCTAAAGCCATAAGCGCCCAAAACCTGTAAAAATCTCATCAATTGAATTGGCTTCACCGATTCTTTTAGTTGAAGTTGAATTTCTTTACTTTCAAACTGATGAATATAAAAATTCAGCATTTCATTTTTAAAATCTTCAGGAAAATTAGCTTTAGCCTGAAATAAAAACGAGATCACATCATACATCAGCGGGCCTTTCATTGCCGACTGATAATCGATAAATGAAACTTCACGATTGTCATTTACCATGATATTTCTCGACTGAAAATCACGAATCATAATTCCTTTCGGATTTAAATTTTCGATGAGGTTCACTATATTTTTGAATTCTTTCAGAAGAGTAGATTTATGATATTCCAGTTCCAGAACATCCGCTACAAAATTTTTAAAGTAATATAAATCGTGCGTTACCGGAAGTTCATCATAACTTTCATATTCAAAAGTTTTAGTGAAATCGATTTTATTTTCTGTTTGAATTTGAAGCGTATAAAGTTTCTCTAAAGTTTGCTTTACCAAAGATTTTACATTGTCTGTTAAACCTTCTCTTGCAATCACTTCTGATAAGGTATTATTTCCCAAAAATTCCTGAACATATATTTTCCGATCTTCGGAAATAGCTAAAATTTTAGGCGAGTTAAGATTTAAATCTGAGAAAATTTTAGAGTAATACAAAAAACTTTCGTTCTCGTGAATATTTTCATTATACGTGATAATATACTTTTCGTTTTCACATTTAGCCAAAAAATTTACCCTCGCGGAGCCGCTTTGAGCCAAAATAGTAAATTCAGAAGATGCTTTACCTATATAATTTTCAAAAAATCGTTTTGCGTATTCGGAAATCATAGTAAGAAACAAATATAGTAATTTACGGGCGAATTTTTATATTTGCATTATGCTAAAGGACTTTAAGCCCGTTTTAGGTATTTTACTGAGGTTCATCATCATTTATCTGGTGTTGCTTTTCGGCTATCAGTTTTATCTGAATACCTTTCAGAATCAGGGATTGGATCCTTTTTCAAGGTTAATTGCTAATCAGGTGATGAGTGTACAGAATAGGGTGGGCTATCCAACTCTGTTGTATGATGATGTGAAGGGCGAACAGGTTTGGTTTTACGTAAAACAAAGCTATGCGACACGAATGGTAGAAGGCTGTAACGCAGTTTCGGTCATGATTTTGTTTCTGGCTTTTGTCTTTGCGTTTTACAAAGGAGCTAAAACTTTTATTTTTGCTTTTATTGGGCTTATTATACTTTATGTAATGAATGTGCTTAGGATTGTAGGCTTAAATATAGTTGTGAGGGACTTTAGCCAATACGGAAAAATGTCTCATGATTATCTTTTTCCGGCGATAATTTACGGAACGGTAGTTTTGCTTTGGTTGATCTGGATTAAATTTTTTGCACTGAAAAATGAAAATTCTTAGTTGGTTTTTAGTCATAATCGGACTTGTAGGACTTGTAAGCGTAAGAGCGCTTGAAAGTAAAATCTTCTATGATCCCTTTCTTAATTATTTTCATGAAGCCAATAAGCATCTTGATTTTCCTGCTTTCGAATGGGGAAAATTAATTCTTGGACACCTTTTCAGATTTATTTTAAACCTATTTTTTTCCTGTATTATCATTCATTTTTTATTTAAAAATAAGCAATGGACGATTCAGGGCGCGATTCTTATTTCGATCATTTTTCTGATTACTTTTCCGATTTATTTGTATTGTATTTATGACCGATTTGAAATTGGTTATTTATTCTCATTTTATATGAGAAGGTTTGTGATCCAGCCTTTAATCCTGTTATTGGTTGTGCCGATGTTTTATTATAGAAAGCAGGTTGAAACAGGCAAAGATTTATCTAAACACGAATAGCACAAATCTCTCAAGCACAAATACCACGAATATTTTTATCAACAGAAATTGGCTTTAGTTAAAATCGAAAGATATTTTAGTTTAAACTAAGTTCAATCCACGGTGTGTTTCTCAATACTTGTAACATTTTCAGGAGTCCATTTCACTCTTTTTATAAAATCTTTTTCACGAACGGGGCAATCTTTGATCTGGCAGACGGGGCATGAGACCGGCTTGCAATCATCCATGTGAAAGTTGAATTCAACACTTCTTTTTGTGTTTTTCGCTAAAAGAATGATCATTTTTTCCATTTCATTGTGTGCATCTCGAAGACTATAATACCACGGCAAAGTAATGTGTGCATCAATGTGAAGATTGGCTCCAAACTGCTGGATTTTCATGTTGTGAACATCAATCCATTCTGTGCGGCGGTTTTCTTCCAATACGTTGATGATTTGATTTAAAAGATCTGGATCCTGCTCATCCATAATACCGCTCAATGATTTGCGGACAATTTTATAACCTACAAAAATGATATAGCCTCCAAAAATTAAAGCTACAACAGAATCTATCCAATAAATTTTAGTAAAATAAACAACAATCAAACTGATTACAACGCCAAGGGTGGTAATTGTATCCGATTGTAAATGTTTTCCTGAAGAAATTAAAACCAGAGAATTTTCTGCTTCTCCTTTTTTAACTGAAATGTAACCCAAAAGATAATTAACAATAGCAGTTGCAGCAATGATAGCAATTCCCCAATCGAGTTTATTTAAAATCTTTCCTAGAATTAAACTGTTAATTCCTTCATAAATGATCATGATGCCGGCAATGGCAATTAAGGCGCCTTCAATTCCTGAGGTTACAAATTCTACTTTTCCGTGACCGTAAGGATGATCTTCGTCTTTGGGTTTTGCGGCAAGATGCAAAGAATAAAGTCCCATAAATGCGCTGATCACATTCACAATACTTTCCATAGCATCAGAAAAAACGGAATCGGAATTCGTCAGTTTCCAGGCTATAATTTTTCCGATAAAAAGAATGACACCAAAAACGGCGATGAGTTTTTGAAAGCCTATTTTATCTTTATTTTTATTCTTCTGTTTGTTCATAGGTTTGATAAAAAAAAGAATCTCAATTTTGAGACTCTTTTTTATTTTGTTAGTTTACACTAAGTTGTTTGCTACAATGTATTCTGCGATCTGTACCGCGTTGGTTGCGGCTCCTTTTCGCAGATTGTCTGCCACAATCCAAAGATTCAGTGTCTTGGGCTGCGATAGATCTCGTCTTATCCTTCCGACGAAAACTTCGTCTTTCCCTTCTGAATAAAGAGGCATTGGGTATTCGTTGTTTTTCACGTTATCCATTACTACAACTCCAGGGGTCTCAGATAAGATTTTTCTCACTTCATCCAAGTCAAATTCATTCTCAAACTCGATGTTTACACTTTCCGAGTGACCTCCCTGAACTGGAACTCTCACTGCAGTTGCTGTTAAATTAAATGTATCGTCACCTAAAATTTTCTTAGGCTCTTTCATTAATTTAATCTCTTCTTTCGTATAATCATTCTCTGAAAATACATCGCAATGTGGCAATGCATTTTTGAAGATCTGATAAGGATATACTTTTGCAATAGAATCGTCTCCGCTGATTTCTCCGTTTAATTGGTCTACAGCTGCTTTACCAGTTCCTGTTACAGACTGATACGTTGAAACGATTACTCTTTTTAAATCATATTTTTTGTTCAAAGGTCCTAAAACCATTACTAACTGAATAGTAGAACAGTTCGGATTTGCGATGATTTTATCTTCTTTCGTCAATACATCTGCATTGATTTCTGGAACGACCAATTTCTTGTCAGGATCCATTCTCCAAGCTGAAGAATTATCGATCACCGTTGTTCCAACTTCTGCGAAAAGAGGAGCAAATTCAAGAGAAGTACCACCGCCGGCAGAGAAGATCGCAATATCCGGTTTGGCAGCTATAGCGTCTTGCATGCTTACAATCGTAAATTCTTCCTGTTTATACTTCACCTTCTTACCAATAGATCTTTCCGATGCTACCGGAATTAATTCGGTGATAGGGAAGTTCCTTTCTTCAAGAACTTTCAGCATAACTTGTCCAACCATTCCTGTTGAACCTACTACAGCTACTTTCATTGATTTAATTAAAAATTTATTAAGTTAATATATAAACTTTGTCAAAGATTCTGAACTTTGACAAAGTGCGATCCTACTATTTATGCCCCGAAAACTCTTGTCCACGGGAATGCGAATGCGAATAAGCCAACCGCGATAAGACCCATAATGACAATTCCTAAAGAGATGGTAGGGTTTACTTTTACTTTTTTGTTAACGATGGTCATCAAAACAGCAGCGATTAACATTGAAAATGGATGTTCTACATATTGAAATCTCAATGCAGAATTTTTCATGACTTCGCCCATGTTTAATCCGTTTGTAAAGTTGATTACCAACATAATAATTCCGATTAAAAATTGAACGTGGAAAAAGATCATTGTGAATAGCGTAATTTTCTTTAAAAACTTATTCACTTTTCCGCTAAATCCAAACATTGTCACTAAAAGTGCAATCACAAATAATGATGTTAAAAGTAGTTCTAAATACCCAAATCCTTTGTGA
Organism: Chryseobacterium sp. UBA6632; assembly: GCA_002455915.1. Classification (GTDB taxonomy): domain Bacteria; phylum Bacteroidota; class Bacteroidia; order Flavobacteriales; family Weeksellaceae; genus Chryseobacterium. The sequence continues at coordinate 500 of DKLU01000273.1, read as the reverse complement.
GCACTAAGCAAAATTTTGTAAAAATCCATATTTAGTTTTTTTCTGTTTTTTCTGCCACAAATATAGCAAAAATCCCGGCGAAAAGCCGGGATTGATATTTATAAAATCTAATATTTTAATTCATTAGAAGTTGAATGATAGGTTAGCAGCCCATGTTCTTCCGAATCCGAATAATACACGGTTATCTGTAGCAATACCTTTATAAGTATATCCTAATTCATCATAAGTTTTCTTAGCTGTGTTAGTAGTTCCATCAGCTAATCTTGAAGGCGCATCACCTCCAAAGATGTTTGTAGATGCGTCAGAGATATAGAATGTATCAAATAAATTGTAAACATTTGCTCCGATAGTGAAATACTGATTAGCATCTTTCAATCTGATTTTGTAAGAAATACCTACATCGAATAAGTTGAAATCTGGTAACTGTAATACACCTCTGTCTTGTGCAGCTTGATTAGAGAACGTTGCAATATCGATTGAAGAATATAATTTTCCAACAT
>DKLU01000143.1:20691-25275 GCA_002455915.1 Chryseobacterium sp. UBA6632 | reverse complement strand
AGAAATAGAATAAAAGCCATATTCGTTGGTTGTAACATTGATCTCAGGGCGCTCCTTTATTCGAATCACAGCTCCTGAAATAAGCTCTCCGGAATCTTTGTCTTTTACGATTCCGTTGATAGAATACGTACTCTGAGCGTAGGAAAAAGCTGACAAAAAAATTGCCATCGTTGTTAAACGTATCATTTGCGTTTGTTTTTATTACCTTATGTTTTCGTTGCAAATATAGAAACATTGATAAGCTAATAAATATGAACTAGTTCAAATAAAAACTAATTCAAAATAGAAAATTTTATATTAAATTTAGGATTAATATTCAAAATAAATAAGAAAATAATCAGTTACATTAAACTGAATAATAATTTCCAACTAATTTATAGTTTTAATTTTTCACAAACATAATTTATTTTTAATAAATATTTAACATTCTCGATCTGTAAATTTTCTATTTATCAGATTAAATTATCTGTTTTTAGTCTGATTTATAAAAAAAATAACTACAACAAAAAGCTCAAAAATTAAAATTATAGATAAAAAACCTACAGGTTTTGATAAAAAGATACCTTTTATCAACTTTATGATTCCCAAAATGAAAATCGAGATCATAAAATAAAAGGTTGTTTTTGAAGATTTCCCTTTAAAGAATTTTAAACTTAAAATTGAAATATAAAACCCGAGAATAAGGAGTAAATAAAACTTGAGAAAATAAGGACCTTTTAAAGAAATCGGATTTAATGAATGATGGTTTGTAATAAGCCACAGAAAACTTATCAAAACGGGAATACTGTGAATGATTATCTTTTTCATAATTTCTATTTTTGAATTAATCTCCGCCGCCGCATCCTCCACAACCTCCACCGCAACTGCTTCCGCAAGATGAACTGTTGCAACTTGATGAGCTACCGCCGCAACTTCCGGAAGAACCATTGTCATTTTTATGACGATCTTTATTATTATCCTCTCCAAAAATTTTAGACATCAAAAATATAATCACGAAAATAAAAGGTCCGGCTATTGAAATCACAGTCAATAAATTATCTATTCCATCTGAACAGGAACTTAAAATAAAGAAGACCGATAAAATTGACAGGATTTTAAAGCTATTGAGCCAGAATTTTTTACGTTTTGGCTGTTCTTTTTTAGTGAGCCAAACTTCGTGAGGCGGTATTTCCTGAAAGATCTTTTCATAATTTGTCAGCGTTTCTGAAAACCAGTTTTTGTGTTTTTCATTTTCATTTTGTCCACCATTTGAAGGATGATGATGGAGTTTTTGCTGTAAAATATTGGGGCAAAATTCTTCCCAGTAATTCTGAGTGTAGATGAGATGCATGTGCCAAACTTTATCTACAATTTCGCTGGGTGAAGCACCATTTGGTAATATACAGCAGAGATAAACGAATTTTTTATACTCTTCTATCGCTTTAGCGGTAAAATCTTCGCTCCAGTTTTCTTCTTTTGCTAATTTCTTTGAGAAAGGAAAATTGACATTGGCTTTGTCTAAAGAAAACCCCTGAAGCCTATTCCAAAGCAGATCATTTTGTAATACGATTTTTGTTTCCATTGTTTTAACTTTTAGTTTCTACTCAAATATCTTTTGAATTTAGAATATAAAAGTCTTACAACAGTCTTTTTTAGTTTCAAAATAATCTTAAATTAGTCTTATCGAATAAAATTGAGATGAAAAAAGAAGATATTTTGCACTTAGAGAAACTGATGAATTTCTTAAGTATGCACTTTTTAAAGAAAAACCACTGGGAAAATGTTTCAAAAACAGAATGGTCTTATATCGTTGCAGAGCTTAATGATTTAATTATCAACGACAATTCAGAAGAGAACATAAAAAAAGAACCAGACATATTAGGTTCAAACTATTTATATGAACATTTGATTATCAATAAATTAAAAAAGTATTCTCAAAACGAAAATGCTGTTTTAAGTAAGCCAAATCTGGCAAAATTAAGTCTGATTGTCAAAGTTTTAGGATATTCTAATTACATCGATTTCATCAATTCAAATACCGAATCATTCAACTTTAATGATCTAAGAATTGAGATGAATAATGTAAAACAGAATACAGAATTGCTGGATAGATTGGTTGGCTGCTGGTATTCTTATAACAGAAATCTTCCTGAAAACCCTTTACAGGCAAAAGAAGACCGTATTTGGCGTTCTGCCACGGAAATCTACAAATCCGAAACTTCAGGCGAATATTTCATCGAAAGAAGCGGCGGTGACCGTCATAAGTATTTTGGGAAAGTAACTTCTTATGCCGACTATGTTTTTATCATCATGAACAGCAACACGTTCATTCGCCAGCGTCATTTTATTTCAAGGATAAAAGACATCAAGGAAAAGCTGAAAAATCCAGAATATAAGCTCCATGAGTTGCATTTTATAAGTACATGTATTAGTTTTAATCAAGAGCCTATTGCCCTTTTCGAAATCTTCCAGAAAGCAGACCGAAAAACGTTTATTTCTGATTCTTTAAGTTTTCCGATTGACAGCGAGGAAATTCCAAAATCTATTCTAAAACAACTTGAAGATACAGAAGCTAACCGTATTGATTATAAGTAATTTGGTTGATAGTTGTTAGTTGATGGTTTTAAAGTCTTTCATCTTTTCTCTATCATCTTTATTCAAATTAACTTACCAGCCAATCTTTAAAATCCTTCACACGATCTCGGCTGACGGTAATTTCTTCCTGTGGTTGAAAGTCTAAATCAACCTTGTAATTGGGTGAAGTATGGATATTTTTAATATAATCTGAATTGATGATAAACTGTCGGTTGGTACGGAAAAACTTCTTTTCATCCAAGACATCTTCCAGTTCGTCCAACGTGAAATCTGAAGGATATGTTCTTTCCGAAGTCTGAAGATAAACGATCTTATTTTCACTGAAAAAACAGCTTACTTCCTGTGTTTGAACAATTTTAAGATTATATCCGATTTTAACTAAAATTCTTGAAAGTGTAGATTTGTCTTTCTTAATCAATTGCTTAATTTCCTGCGAGCTCACCGAATTATCTGAAGGCAAAAAAGACTTGAATTTCTCAATAGCTCCCGCCAAATCTTCATCTAAAATTGGTTTTAAAAGATAGTCTATACTGTTTAGCTTAAATGCTTTTAAAGTATATTGGTCAAAAGCTGTGGTGTAAATAATGAAACCTTTGGTAGGAACTTTCTCAAAGATATCGAATGACAAACCATCGCCTAAAACTATGTCTGAAAAAATAAGTTGTGGATGTTCATTTTCGGAAAACCATTGTACGCCTTCTTCCACAGATTCTATTTTCGCAACCACTTCTATTTCAGGAAATTCATTAAGCATTCTTTCTAATTTCCTTGAAGCCGGTTTTTCGTCTTCAATAATGACCGTTTTTATCATTGAGCTCCTGATTTTTAGTTTAAATTTCGAATAAAATTAGGTAAAATAGATCAATTTTTAAAATTGAATCGGATCTTTTGATTTTTTCATTTCTTCTTTCACCATTCTATTCTCCCATTCTGAATTTAAGACGAATAATTTTACGGCTTTCACCACTAAAACAATTGCCCAAATCGTTAAAATAAAAGATCCGTGAAATAGAGAAACATCAATTTTACCATGTCTGAAAATATCTCTTCCGTAGATGATCGCGGCAACGATTCCGAACCAAAGAAGGTTTTTATAAAATTTCTTTAGACTCTGTACTCTTTCTTGTGCCTGATAATAATTCATTGTATTAATTTTTAGTTGGTTAGTTATAATTGATTAAAGTGATTTTGAATTTTTAATATCTTCATTCATCAGTTCCTGAATTTTTCTGTTTTCCCAGTTTCTTCCGAAAACAAAAGTGGGTAAAAAAACGCTCATCCAATGAATACCAAGCCCGATTACCCAAATGGCAGGAAGTTCCAAAAGATCCCAGCTCCAGAATTTTTCATTTTGATCCAAATCAATCGCCTGCAAACCGATAATGAAAAGATTAACGCAAACATACACCGTTAAATGAATGTAAAATCCTTTGATTTGTTTCATTTGCTTTTGAGCTTCCCGATAGTTCATTTTATTGTTGTGAAGAATTTCCATGAATGTAATTTTTTTTAGTTTTTAATTAAATTGATTTTGTATTTCTTCTTTCTTCTTCCATCAATTGCTTAATTTTTTTCTCTTCCCAGTCTTTTCCGATTCCGAAAGTATTGATTCCGTGTGCAGCCAATCCGATTCCCCAACCTAACATTGGCCAAAAGAACCATAAATGTCCGGGAGATGTTATCACATTTAAAACAATCAAAAAAGGAATTACAAGGCAATATGAAGTAAGATTTCCATAAAATCCTTTGATTTCTTTTACTCTTTTCGCTGCTTTTTCGTAAGCCATTGATTCTTTGTTTGTATACGTTTCCATAATTTTTATTTTTAAGATTAAGTTGTTTGTTTTTGTTGAGACAAATGTAGGACAAGAAGCACTCTCAAATCAATTTTATATGACCGAACGGTAGAATATGATTACCGAATGGTAAAAATCCTATTTCAATGAAAAGATGAATGTTTTGTTTATCCGTAAACATATTCAAACCTCACAGGTTTTTAAAACCTGTGAG
>DKLU01000143.1:12764-20510 GCA_002455915.1 Chryseobacterium sp. UBA6632 | reverse complement strand
AGGTTTTTAAAACCTGTGAGGTTTATATTCATTCATCAGATCACTCAATATCAAATGTTTATATATTTTAAAAATAAAAAAGTCAGGAAAAATTTCTTCTTCCTGACTTTCTTAGTATTTTGAATATTATTTATCTTTTTCCATCAGTTCTTTTATCTTTTTTTCTTCCCAGTTATTTCCCAGAATAAACCCTGAAAAGAAAACATTCATTCCGTAGCCGATTAAACCAATTCCCCAGAAGAAAGGCAATGAGAAATATTTTAATTGCCAAATGCTTTCTCCTTCTTTTAATCCTGAATAATTCAGATAAAGGATAAAAAGATTTACAGCGAAATAAACGAATGTAAAAACATAAAAGTTCTTGATTTTTTTCACTCTCCGAGCAGCTGCTTTGTAACGGATTTCATTAGTATTTTCCATTTTAATGTATTTTTATTGTCTGTTTTGTTTTTCTAATATTTCTCTGATTTTCTTTTCTTCCCAATTTTTTCCAATGGCAAAAACACTTATTCCATGCGCTGCAAGACCAATTCCCCAACCCAACATCGGAAATACAAACCAGATATTTCCAGGGCTTGTAATAAGGTTAATAATGATTAAAGATGGAATAACGATGCAGTAAGAAATAAGGTTTCCGTAGAAACTTTTGATTTCTTTTACTCTTTTCTGAGCTCTTTCATAAGCTTTATCCTGATCTTCTGCTTTTATGCTGACAGTATTGGGTTTACTTTCTAATATCGGAAGTTTTACTTTAAAATAATCTTCAGATTTTTCAATGAAAACATTCCTTTTCGTAAGCAGAGCATAACGCTGAACGATATTCGCCAAACCGATTCCTGAGCTTTCTTTTATTTGCTCCCGAACCTGCAGATTATTCTCTATGCAAAGTGTATTATTTTCAGAATAAATTTTAATCATTAACGGTTTTGAAGAAGTCGCAAAATTATGTTTGATACAATTTTCCAGCAACAATTGTAACGACAGCGGTACTACAAACTCTCGAAAATCTTCTTTTCTGACATCGAAAACAAAATCTACACTATCTTCAAACCTTGTTTTAAGCAAATCGCAATAGGTTTTAGCAAATTCGAATTCATCTTCAACTGTTACCAATTCTTTATCTTTCTGTTCTAAAACGTATCGGTAAATCTTTGACATTGAGGCAGTAAACTTCTGGGCCTGTTTCGGATTTTCATCAATTAACGAACTTAAAACATTCAACGAATTAAAAAGAAAATGCGGATCTAGCTGATTTTTAAGGCTTTCAAATTGTGCATTGGCAGACTTTGCAATCAATTTCTGCTCTACCACTTCTTTTTTGGAGGTCTTTTTCAGTTCTTCCATAAAGCCTTTCGCGTGAAGAAAAGCAGAAATAAGTAACGTAACATTCAGCATAAACCAATTGGTAGTATTGTATTTGCTGGAGAAAAACTCGCTTGCCGTTGCCACTTTCTGAATCACCACATAATTCATATAATTACAGAAATAGACCATAATAAAATTTCCGACCACCAGGAAAAGAATCGTTAAAATAGATCGTTTTCTGGTTTCTTCAGACCATGGAAATCTTCTGTTTAAAAAATCATTGATAAAATTATTCCCTAAGCCCAAAACAAAGGAATACATCGCTGAAATCGCGTATGTTATAAAGAAATTTTCCAGACTTTTTACTTTGTTGAAAAATAAGAAGAAGAACAAACTTGTTCCCAGTGATACCCAAAGTAATACGATGATAGGCTTACGTTTCATGATTGATTTTCTTGATTCAAAATTAGTTTAAAATAAAAGTATTAAAAATAAATGTTTACCGAACAGTCAATTTTCAAGCCTGAATGGTACAAAAAAACCTTCACTTTTGGAAGGTTTAGTTATTATTGGATGATTATTTTGTTGAATTCTGGCTCAGGAAATATTCTGCTTCCGCTTTTCCCCAATTGGGATCCAGCGATGTTTTGGGTTTAAAAGCATTGAATTTATCCAACGCTGTTTTAAACTGCTCTAAACCTTTTGCCTTGCTTCCTCCGTATTGCTCAGGAGTGAAATAAGTATCTTCTGCTTTAATCAAAAACACTCTCGGATTGGTCGGATCCAGCTTTTCGGCAGTTTTTAATTCCTCAATTGCCTTCGCGCCATCCGTCATGTATCTTTCGGCAGGATTTTCCATCATTTTTAGAGAATATGCCATTTTTTTAAGCAAATGGATCTCAGAATTGTTATTTCCGGCAATTTTCTCCGCCTGATCTAAATAATTGAAAGCAGTATTTGCCTGAACCGAAAGTTCAGTCATTTTTCCTTCACGCATCAAAAGCCGGCCTTTCTGAATATAAGAAAACGCGGCATAATAAGAAGGCAGCCATTGCGTGGTTTCTTTCTTAGCAACTCGGTCGAAATCGTTGGCTAATGCCTGAAATTCATCGGTGGTTTTACACGCTTCCAGTTTAGTCATTTTTTCAGCCATTACTTTTTCGTAATTAGCCTGAGCAAAAGCCGTTAAACTCATCAAACCTAAAGCAAAAGTTAAAAAGTATTTTTTCATTTTTTCTAATTTTTTAAAGTTGATATTGGGTTAAATAAAGATAAATTTTTAGTTGAATAGAATCTGTTTTTTATAAATTATTATTGATGGCATCTTCGGTTTTATCTACTCCAAAGCTGATGAATGCGCCGATAAAGACAAAAGTATTCACAGGCGGAACCACGGCAGCGCTTCTCCTTCCGTTTTGAGAAAAATTGTAGCCATAAACATTTTTTGATCCTAAAATATTGGAAATACTCAAGACAAAAATGGTAAATGCTTTAGCATCTTTTTTTCCTAAATTGGGTAAATAATTCAGACTGAAATTCAAGGCATTATAATCTTTTAAATGACCTTCATTTCGAGTGAAATTAATCATTTTATCTCCTTCAATTTTTGTTGCAATATCATAATAAGGTCTACCTTTTGCGTAGGTGTAAGAAAGATTAACACCTAATTTCCATTCAGGGATGAAACGTTTGGCAACGGCAGAAAGCGTATGATTAGAAGCAAAATTAGGCTGAAGGCTCATCGGATAATTCATAAAATCACGTTTAGAATCCAAATAAGAATAACTGAGCCAATAATCGATATTTTTAAATGTTTTTTTGTCTCTCCAAAATAATTCTAACCCTTTTGCGTAACCGAATCCAGCATTATTTAACGCAGACTGAACCTGTTGATTTTGGTTTTCCTGAGGATTAATCGTAAATGTCTTAATTAACTGGTCATACTTTTTATAAAATGCTTCCAACCTCAAACTTCTACCTTCCGAACTTCTCTGAACCTGAAAAATATAATGTTGAGATTGCTGAAAATCTAAATTGGAAGGTCCGTTAATATATTTACTTTCAGGATTTTGATAAAATAATCCATACGCAAAAGAAGTCGTCCAGTCTTTCGCCAAGCGATAAGCCAAGGCAAAACGAGGGGCAATATTGCTTTTATCGAGATAAGAAGAATGTTCAGCTCTCAAGCCTAATTTTGCTGAAAAACGATTGCTAAACCCAAGATCTGTTTCCACAAATACGGCAGAAATCAAATCCTGATAATGTTTATTGACCCGCTGAAAATCAAGATTTTCATCTGAATTATTTAATTCAAAACCACCACGGATCGCGCTGATCTTATTCATCTTTCTTTCTAAAACCGCTTTGAAATTCAGATAATTACCATCATTTAACAATTCTGTTTTTTCACCTTCTTTTTCATTTTTTTCTGTGGAAAAATTCAAATCAGATTGATTGTAAGAATAAGATGCTCCTGCATTGAATAAATATTTCCCGAATTTTTGCTTAAAAGACAAATTATGATAGGTATTTTTACCTTTTAACCTGATCAGATTAAATGCATTATCCTCTTCAAGACTTGGCGTTTTCACACCCATTTTGTTGGAATTGTACATTCCGTAATATTTGAAAAATCCACCAGATTTTGTTTTGATCCTGAAATTAAAATCACCATTTAAATCTTGTGGAGCATCCACAAAATCGGTATTAAAAGGAATAACCTTTTGCATCAAGCTCAACAAAGAATATCCTAAAGTCGCTCCGTAAGAATGATTTTTATTTTCACTCAGTTTTTGAAAACTCGCACTTAAAAAGATAGGCGAAATCCCGAAATCGTAAGAACTTTGATCCGGTAAATCTACACTTTCCAACATCAAAGCACCTGAAAGTGCCTGACCGTACAAGGCAGAATAGCCGCCACTTGAAAAAATATTGCCTTTGAAAAGTGAGGTATTGAATCTGTCCCGCCCCGCAATTCCGGGAATAGAATTAGAAAAATAATTATTGATTAAGCTGCCATCCATAAAAATTTTAGATTCGGTACCTGTTCCTCCGCGAATGAACAAACCTTCCGTTTCACCGACTTTCTGAACGCCGGGAAGATAGTTTAAAGCCGAAGAAATCTGCCCGTCTGCACCAGCCGTGGTATAAATATCGATAGGCGTTAAAAGTGCCGTTGCTCGCTTTTTATCGCTAGCTTCAATAGAGCCCGCGGAAACCACGACCGCATCAATTTCATTTATTTGTTCTTTCAGGTCGACATTTACAGAAACTTCCTGATTTTCAATGATAATTGATTTTTCTGTTTCTATGTATTTCGGATGCGTAAAAATAAGCTGATGATTTCCTTTTTCTGAGGTTTCAAAAGAGAAATTACCGTTAACATCGGTTGTGGCGCCATCGTAGGTGTCTTTCAACGTGACATTGACTTCACTGATCCCTTTATTTCTAAAACTGACTTTCCCCGAAATTTTGGTCTGCGCAAAATTCAAACTAAAAATAAAGAAAGCGATAAGAAGCAGAAAGTGTTGTCTTTGAGTTTTCATGGGTTTAATTTTCGATTCAAAATTATACCTAAAGTTTTCATCTGCTAAATATTTCTTGCTGAACCGTAGATTTTTCATTCTGAGTGGTTGCCATTTAGAACTATTCCTGAAAAAACGACACGAATCATAAAGCGCTTTGGAAAATCTTTTTTAAATTTAACCTAAAATCATTTTAAAATCATTTAAAAATGAAAGGTAAAACATTAGCATTATTGGCGGGATGTGCGCTTTTTGCTGTTTCTTGCGGAACGACAAACACGTATCAGGTGCTATCTAAAAGCGACACACAGACCGGAGGAACGGCAAAGTTTACTCAAAAAGGAGATGAAGTTATCATGAAACTGGATGTAACGAATCTGACACCGGGAATTCATGCGGTACACATTCATGAAAAAGGAGACTGCTCTGCAGCTGACGGAACTTCTACCGGAGGACACTGGAATCCGTCGAAAAACGATCACGGAAAATGGGGTGCTGAACATTTCCACATGGGAGATATCGGCAACCTTGTGGCAGATCAAAATGGGGTAGCTACTTTGACATTTAAAACCAATAAATGGTGTCTTGGATGTACAGATGAATCTAAAAACATCATCGGAAAGGGGCTTATCGTACATGCAGCAGCAGACGATTTCCATACGCAGCCTACAGGTAATGCAGGAGGAAGAGTGGGATGTGTTGAGATTAAATAATCTGACGATTTCGCATAAAAAACCGCTGATGCACTGTCAGCGGCTTTTTTGTTTCTATATGTTTTTAAGATTTTGCTCCCATGTCTGCAACGATATTCATCGCTTCCTGAAGGTAAGGATCTTTCTTAAGACCTTTTACCCAGATTTCAGATTTTTTCTTGAAGGCTTCGTCTTTTTTCTCTCTTTCAACTTCGGCAGGATACATCGTAAACTGAAGTCCGTTTTCAAATTTAGTCAACGGTTTGAATTTTTCAATTTGCGCTTTTCTGTCTTTCATTACCTGATTGAATTTGTTGATATTCAAAGTAATGCTTTCTTCTTTATCCAGTTTTTCTCTCCATTGGGCAGACTCCAGCAATAACTGATAATTTTTATTATTCGCCATTCTCGCAGCACTTGCTTTTTCTAGAGCTACTGCGTTGAAAATATTTAATTTATCAAATTTTGAAGAAGGAATTTTATCCCAGGCCAATGCAAAATCATCATATCTTTCACCGATTTCAGCATAAGTAAAGAAGTCTTTCATCTGAATGTCAGAAACGATACCTTTTCTCTGATTAGATTCTCCCGTCACTCTATAGAACTTCTGAATCGTTAGTTTTAAAGATCCGAAATCATCTTCTGTATTTAAGAATCTGTTTAAGTCTACAAACGTCTGAACAGTACCTTTTCCGAAAGACTGCGGCGAACCGATAATCATTGCTCTACCATAATCCTGCATTGCACCAGCCAAAATTTCAGAAGCCGAAGCAGAAAGTTCGTTTTGCATAATTACCACAGGCCCAGTCCAGATTGGAGTTTCCTGCTTATTCTTTAATGTTTGAATCTTTCCGTTTCCGTCTTTTACCTGAACATACGGTCCAGCATTCATGAATAACCCCATGATGTCTCCAACTTCCGTTAACGAACCTCCACCGTTATTTCTAAGGTCTAAAACAATCCCTTCAATATTTTGAGATTTAAGCTTAATGATCTCATTTTTAATATCATCGGAAGCATTTCTTCCGTTAGGATTTTCAAAATCTGCGTTGAAGCTTGGTAAATTAATGAAACCATATTTTTTACCGTTTGGAGAATTTACCACAATACTTCTCGCGAAAGTATCTTCAATAGCAACCTCTTCACGAATCATGGTAACGTCTTTTATGGTTCCGTCTTTTTTCTGAACCGTTAAAGTAACAGGTGTTCCTTTTTCACCTCTGATCAAACGTACCGCTTCATCAGAAAGCATTCCTACAACATTTACAGCGTCTTCCTTCGGTTTAGATTTTACTTTTAAAATTTTATCACCTTCCGAAAGCTGCTTCGATTTCCAAGCCGGTGCTCCGATTGTTAATGCACCTAAGAAAAGATTTCCTTTTTTCTCCTGGATAATAGCACCAATCCCAATTACCTTCCCAACGAATTGAGTGTCAAAATCTTCCTTGTCTTTTGGAGAATAATAGTTGGTGTGCGGATCAAAAACTTCAGTGTAAGAGTTCATATACACCGTGAACCAATCCATTTTCTTTCTCTTTTTGAATCTCGTAAATGTTTCTTTTACAAGATCTTTCACCTCGTCAGTTGCTTTTTTAATCTTCTGATCTGGAGAAAGTGGCTGATATTTAATTGTATCTTTTAATTTGAATTTCTGAACCGAATCTTTCTTAATTTTCTGAGCTTCTTCCTTGCTGTTCATCGATTCAACTTCCTGAAGAATATTGTATTTGATGAATTTTTTCCACTCGTTATACTGCTCCTGTTTGTTGGCAGGTACTTTTTTCAGCTTTGGCTCAAGAGTTAATGTTTCATCTTCTTCTAAATTAATTGGCTTGCTGAAAATGTCCTGAGTGATCTTATCAATCTCATCCACACGCTGATACAATCTGTCGATTGTCAGTTTGTAGAATGTAAGATCTCCCAAATTCAGATAATCATCCAACTTGGTTTCGTGTTTGCCAAATTCGTCCATATCAGACTGAAGGAAGTATCTCTTTGCGGGATCTACCATCTCAAAATAATGCTTATAAACGTCTTTCGAATAGGCATCATTTATCGGTTTCGGACTATAATGTAAATAAGAAAGTGTATTTTTTACGCTCACCATTATCGTCTGCATCTTTTCGTCATCATTCTTTGGCGAGTTGAAACAAAACATTAGACTTGTTAATGGAATTAGGAGTAAAAATTTATTTAGCTTAAAATTTTTCCACATAAATCTGTAA